>DASSKS010000326.1:0-7551 GCA_035690245.1 Halococcus sp.
CGTTCACCTCTTCGACCCAGAAATACGGTAACGGAAGGTCGCCCGACGGCACCAGTTGTTCGAGTTCGATTCGACTGGCCGGGACGGCCCGCATCGTCTTCCCCAACACAAAATCGTCGCTCGATACGGATATATCTGCAATGACTGTCATTATTTCTGTCCCCGATGAAGTCTCTTGTATGACTAGCCACGCCGCGCGGCGGTAGTGGTTCGGCTTGGATGTCCAACTCGTTCATTCGCGGGGCGCATCCGAGTCTTCACCGACCCTAGATGAGAGGACCGTCTCGTTGTCTCGTCGTGCATGGACATCCAGATGGGGGGCTTATCCCCCGAGAGACCATCCTTTGATATACGAAGCACGACCCAATAACACGACGAGCCGTTTCACGGTGTCTGGCACCCAGTCCGTGCCGTCCCGTGTCGGCCGCTACTGTGGAACCTCTCCCGTGTTCCGGCACGCCTTCGCACAGGAGAACTCACCAATGTCACCATCATCAGGACCGCGGGACGCACCCATGACCAGAGACGAATTCGCCACCGAACTCGAACACCTCGTCGCCGAAGCACGTGATGAGAGCGTCCCACTCGAGGGCGCACACAACGTCCGGTCGCCCCATCCCGATGACCCGGATTATACCATCGAAATCTCGGCAATCGTCAAACGAACGCCTGACTGGGCGCGAGGGACCTAGGAGTAGCCCGCCCGCCGACGCCTGTACCCGACACAAACAGGTCGAACGTCGAAGCCGTCAGTACTTGGTTCATCATGCCAACCATCCAAATGAAGACGTGAGTTGGATCGAATCGACTGGCGGGGACACGAAGAACTTATTTATGAATCACTGGGTAGTATGAGCAAGCGAGGGCATCATGAGCGTCATCATCGAGATCTCGGTGCCAGCGGAGGACTTCGCACTCGGTCGCTCACTTGAAAGCATCGACAGCTCGCAGTTCGAACTCGAACGGATGATTCCGACCACCGACGCGGTCGTGCCGTTTTTCTGGGCGCACGACAGCGACCTCGCAACACTCGAAACCACGCTCGAAGCCGACGAGGACGTTCTCGGCGTGGACATGGTCGATACACTCGACAACAGAGCCTTGTTCCGCGTCGAATGGGTGCCGGACATCGATGGACTCGTCCAGAGCATCATCGAGCACGACGCGGCGATCTTAGAAGCGCTCGGCACGAACGACCGCTGGGAGTTCCAACTCCGATTCCCCGATCATGATGACATCTCGGCGTTTCAGGCCGCCCTCCGCGAGTCGGGCGTCTCATTCGACCTCCAGCGGATGTACAGCCCAAACGACCCAGAAACCGACGTGTCGGGATTGACGCCCGCCCAGCGTGAAACACTAGTGATGGCGCTCGAACACGGTTACTTCTCGATTCCCCGCGAGACGAATCTGGTAGAACTCGCAGACGAACTCGGTATCTCCGACCAAGCGGTCAACGAACGGATGCGCCGAGGTACCGCGAAACTCGTCTTGTCGTCGTTGACCGCAGGCACCGACACTGACTGAACGATACGGACTCCCTGATGTCTCGCACAGTCGTCGTTCGAGACCGAATGGCGCGTAAACGGCTTGGGCATCCATGTCCCCACGACTTGTGGCTGACGCACCTTCTGAGAGTGGGAGGAACTCATATGCCACACTGTCAGCATTGCGGTTCGTTCGTGACCGATTTCTACGAACAGGTGCTCGCGCCAGTCAGGAGACGCGGTATATGCATCTGCTCTGACTGTGAAGACGAACTCCGTGACGGGACCGGAATCCACAAAACCAGTTCCCGTTCCCCACGCTATCCCACCGATGGCTGAACGCGTTCACCCGGTGAGTGCGCCGACACCGAATATCGGCATCTCGTACCCATCAACCCGTTCGCGGACGAACCCGGTGAAACGATGGCTCTTCGCGGAAATCAGCGAATGGGCCGATGTCACGCTTTTAGACCCTAACACGGAACATCCAGATCTGGTGAGCCGCGGCTTCGACCTGTATCACATGGCACGCCAGAGCAACGGGTCACTCGCCGACTTGCAACGTGCCTGTCGTGGCAGTGTGCGGACGGTCAATCCATCTGCTGGCGTCGAACTCCTCACAGACCGGCTCCGCTGTCTACAACGACTCGAAGCGAACTGTGTTCGCGTGCCCGACTACGCATACGGCAGGTGCGAGGAGATCGACCTCGAACCGCCCGTCGTCGTCAAGCCCCGGAACGAAATCGACGACACGTGTCACGACCTCATGACGGTTCTCGATGGGCCGCTCGAATTCGATGGGGAACGACTCGTCGAAAAACACGTTCCGGGCCAGTGCGTCAAGATACACCGACTCGGCGATGAAATCAGAGCTGTGGCGACTCCCGATGCGGAGCAGACGCCACCCCGAGAATGCGAACCGACTCGGCAGATGACGGCAATCGCTGAGAGGATCGCGGACGTGACCGGGATGACGCTGTTCGAAGTCGATTTCGTCGGCGACGAAGACCTCTTCGTGATCGATGTCAATTCAGCAGTCAGCGTCAGCGGCGTTGCGGACGGGAAGCAGGTCTACAAAGACCTCCTTTCCAACCTTGCCGAGACGGAAAACCGACCGAGCAAAAGTACTGATACGAGAGAAGCTATCACACACAATGTCAAACAATAAAAAGAGGGTCGAAAAGGAGCGACGGATAGCCTGCTTCTCCACTGTAACGACTGCAACAACCTGTACCCCGCCAGAGTCACGAGCGATGGGAGCCTCATTCCAATGAACACATCCACGTGCAAGAATTGTGGTGGCGACCGGTTTACGCAGGTCCACCTCCAAGATGTCATGGGATAACACGATGATTACCGAAACGAAGCGGTGTGACCGATGGAGTTGAGCATATACTTTGACCTCGACGGCACGCTCGTCTCGCAAACAACGGACGAGGATGCAATCGTCCCGACCGCGAGGAGCTTCGACCTTTCGCTCAGCGAAGAGCAGGTATACGTCCATAGTCTGTTGGTCGGCCAGTATTTCAGTCGGAACTTCCCCAATGGGATTCGGCGAGCAACGGAGGTGTGGTGTGAACACTACGACTTCGCTATCGACCCCGCCGCGTTCACCCGAGAACTCAAACAGGAGAAAATCAGGAGTACCCAGCCACGTGGCGACCTCGAAGACACCCTTACCGCGCTCTGCGATACGGCGTCACTCGGCATTCTCACGAACGGCGAGAGCGACGTACAGCGGGGCAAACTCAACAAACACGACCTCGCCCGGTTTTTCGACCCGCTACTCATCTCCGGTGAGATGGAGACGATGAAGCCCGAAGACGAGATATTCCAGTCGGCGATGGAGGCCCAACCCGGCGAGTACTATATCTATGTCGCCGACAAGTTCGCTTCCGATATCGTTCCTGCCCAAGAAAACGATTTTCTCGGCGTGTTCGTGGCCGACACGCCCTCTCCAGCGGCTGATTGCACTGTCTCTTCGGTCTCCGAGTTGACGCTTGACGAACTCCGAGAAGCCACGCGCACCGCTGACTGACCGCGGCAAAAACGGAGTTATTTCTCCGAATCGTTGTTGCGTCCAACGATTCCCCGTGCTTTGTGCTTGATTTTCCGTCGCGTTTTGCGTGGCAGCCGTCGCCACACTTTTCTGGCTTTCTGTAATTTGCTCATTGTGGAGTGCCTCCATCGCGCCTCGGTGGCGCATACGCTCTTGGTGGTAGCGTGGGAAAGGTTGATGGTTGAACACCAAAGGGTCGAACGCGCGCGAAGAGAACGAGGAGGAATCGAGTCGTTCGAGGCTCGGATGGCGCGGCCTTGATACCCATGTCCCGATGACTTGTGGCTAAGGCGTTTGTGTGAAAACGGAGGAATGTAGAATGCCACAGTGTCGAAATTGTGATGGAAGTGTGTCGAAACAGTACGTGCGCGTGTTCGCGCCCACAGGCATGGACGACGTGCGGGTCTGTCCGAACTGCGAGGACAAACTCCGGGATGGGGCCGAGGTCCGCGAGGCACATTCGCCCCGCCACACCAATGGCTGAGAGCGTACACTCGGCGGACGCAGGGCACGAACGAAAAGCGTCCGCCAGCACGACCACCGGACGGCTCGAACTCCCGGCGGCGGAGTTCGCGCTCACGGGGGTGTTCGAGCGGGTTCCCGACGCGCGGGTCGAACTCGAACCCGCAGTCGCCATTCCCGACGACCACGCCTTGCTGGTGGTCCGAACGACAGAGCGCGACCATGGCGCGGTCGAGAACGCCCTTCGGACGGCCCCCACGATTGGAATGGTCGAACGCTTCGGCGAGCGTGCCGAGGGCCGGACGTATCGGGTGACGTGGGAGGGCCGTGCGCGCCGACTCGTCGGGCGACTCGTCGCCGAGGACGCGACGCTCGTGAGCGCGCGGGCGCGACAGGGCCAGTGGTACTTTCGTCTCGTTACGCCCGACCGGAGCGCCTTCGCCAGCGCATACGACGCTATCGAAGACCTCGGCTGTACACCCGAATGCCGGAGCATCACCACCTTCGAGGGAGAGCGTGCGGGCCGTTCGGGCCTGACCGACGAGCAACGAGATGCGCTCGTGGTGGCGTTCGAGGCAGGGTACTACAACGTTCCACGGGACGCCACGGCCAAGGAGGTTGCCGACATACTTGACATTTCACACCAAGCGCTCTCCGAGCGGTTCCGCCGCGCACAAAGTCACTTGGTCGAAACTGAGTTCATCATCAATGACAAACAGTGAAACTGAGCTTTCCGTGGAGAGGAGAACTGAACGCCGCTCGATGAATACAGTTGTTCACGATGTCTTATGCGACCGTTCGGGAGGACCGAACCGCAGACGAATCCTCTGCACCCTTGAGGAACGTCCACGGAACACTCACCAACTCGCTCGCGCTCTCGATCTCAACTACAAAACAGTCAATCACCATCTGTCCATCCTTCTCGATGAGAACCTTGTGCGGAAAAGCGGCGAACAATACGGAGCAGTCTATCTCCCGACGGATCACGCTCGCCATCACTGGGACGCTATCGAGGCACTCGCACGGTCGTCGGAATCGCCGTCGATCAAATAGCAAAAATAGGAAATTATTGGAGGATAGCAGCGTGAGTCACGAGTTACTTGGTCCTTGTATATACGGTATCGTAGCGAATTCACCCACAATACCCAGTTTGTACCCGGTAGCGTCACAGAGTGGACATGGGTTTGATAATAATCCATCATTCACGCTTCAACCAAACGTCGCCCCTCCCGAGACAGCGACTGCCCGGTGAAATCCGAGTTCACAACCAACCGGAACTTCGGCATAAAACATGACCACGAACTCGAAGGACGAAAACACGGAATCAACTCAGGAGACGGACGTTCCAGAGCGCCTTGAAACCCTCAGCTATCTTCTCGATGACGCAATCTCGATACCCGGAACGAACTATCGCATCGGTATCGATCCCATACTCGGTCTCGTCCCGGTTGGCGGCGACGCGCTCGCGCTCGTTCCCTCGCTGTATATCGTTCTCGAAGCGGCGTACATGGGGCTTAGTACGGCGACTATCGGGCGGATGCTGGTAAACGTATTTCTCGACGCGACCATCGGCTCGATTCCACTCATCGGGACGATATTTGATGCAGTTTGGAAGGCGAACACACGAAACCTCTCGTTACTGCGAGCGCGGGCGCGCAAACCTGCACCGGAACTCGACAAGCGGTTTCTCGTGGTTGCGATCCTCGTTATTGGAATTTCCGTCCTGGCTTTCACAGTCCTCACGGTGCTGATCGCTTTCTGGATCGTGAGTGAGTTGGCTGGTTTGGTCGCGCTATGAGGCCGTAGAGTGGGTATGGATATCCATGCCGGTCGTTTTTGCTGGATGAAGGACTACCAAGGGTTACTATGAGAAAATCTCACGTGGAGGCGAGACGAGATGCCTGAATGTCGGAACTGCCAGAACGGACTCCGCAATAGTGCTACCAGACGGCTTACCTACCATGCATTTCGATGAGCCAGCAACACCAACCACACCCGTCTCGGCAAGGGATAGTCATAATCACAATAGTCCACTCGGGTGGAATCGGTGGTAGACCTCTTCTCCGCGTTCAGCCTCCTCGTTGCACTCTTTTTGGTGCTGCTGAACGGGTTTTTCGTGGCCGTGGAGTTCGCGCTCGTGAAAGTTCGCCCGCCAAGGGTCGAGACGCTCATCGAGGAGGGAACGCCCGGCGCGATCCTCGTCAAGGATGCCATCCAGAACCTCGACGGCTACCTCGCAGCGTGCCAACTCGGGATTACGCTTGCCTCGCTGAGCTTGGGATGGGTTGGCGAGCCTGCCATCGCAGCACTCATCGAGCCAGTATTAGGCGCGTTCCTACCGGAGGGAGCCATTCACACCGTCGCAATCGTTCTCGGCTTCGCGGCGATAACCTTCCTGCACGTGGTCTTCGGCGAACTCGCCCCGAAGACGCTCTCGATTCAGGATGCGGAACGGATTTCGCTCATCGTTGCCCCACTGATGAAGTTCTTCTATTATCTCTTCCTCCCTGGAATCTACGTCTTCAACGGCACTGCCAATTTCTTCACCGGCCTCCTCGGGTTCTCCCCCGTTTCCGAAACCGACGAGGCACACACTGAAGAGGACATCCGGATGCTCATCGCTCAGTCGAGCGAGCAGGGTCTCGTCAGGGAAGGACAAGAGGAGATGATCGAAGGTGTCTTCGAACTCCAAGACACCGCCGTCCGCGAGATAATGGTTCCTCGCCCGGATGTCACGGTCCTCGAAACGGATATGAGCAGGGAGACACTCCTCGCCGTCACAGCCGAGGGAAGTCATTCGTCCTATCCGGTCTTGGACTCAGAGGCCGACGACCAAGTCCTCGGGGCGATTCACATCGAGGACCTGTACCGCACTACCCAGTCCGATGACGACTCGTGGACGGTCCGTGACCTCACCCGCGAGGCGGTAATCGTCCCCGAGACCCGGCGTATCGCCAGCCTCCTCACCGAGTTCCAAGACAGGGAAATTCAAATAGCAATGGTGATCGACGAGTGGGGCGCGTTCGAGGGAATCGTGACGATGGAAGACATCTTGGAGGAGATCGTCGGCGAAATCAGGGACGAGTTCGACGTGGCCGGTGATGAACCGTCCATCACCACGCTCGAAACCGGCGGCTATTCTATCGACGGTCGTGTTCCCATCGAAACGGCAAATCAGGTTCTCGACACCGAGTTCGGGAGTGAGGGTTCCGAAACGGTCGGTGGGTTAGTATTTAGTCGGTTGGGTCGGTCCCCTGAAGTCGGCGACAGCGTGGACCTCGACAGCTATGCGTTCGAAGTCGACGAGGTCAACGGCAACCGAATCTCTCATATCATCGCCCAGAAGGCAGCCCAGCGGAACGTAGGCTCTTCCGATTGATTGTACGTCCATGTTTGCGCTCAATAGCAATAGTAGCCTCCAAATGAGATCTGATTGGGTTAGATAGTAGTAAGACCATGCGTTCTAGATTAGTGGCAGATCGATCTGGCATCTGATCCGGTGAGTTACGGGATGCAGCGAAATCGAGCGTTTCTCCATCACTCGAC
>DASSKS010000327.1:0-2867 GCA_035690245.1 Halococcus sp.
CGGTGTCACGCTGACAGCCGACAGCTCACCGACCTCGACGGCGATTACGGAACTCGTCCGGCAAGAACACGTCGGCACGGCGCTATCGGTGCAGTCGTTCGTCGGGTTTTCGACGACGGTCGTCTCACCGGTTGTCTTCGGTGTGGCACTCGACATCGGCGGATTCGCCGTTGCGTTTCCAACGCTCGCGGTGGGGGCAGTGGCCGGTCTCGTGTCGGTCGTGATTCTCGGACGGCTCGAACGAAAGCCGGTGGTGTGAATCGCTCTCGGGAGGACCACAATAGCGTTCACACGCACTTCCTGACTGTGGTGAGCAGGCGTTTAGACAAGCCTATGTTCACAGAGAGCCAGCGGCTGGTTCGAAAAGCGGGACATCTGTGAGGACTTCGGCCACGCCGGTCGGACCGCTATTTGAATGACGACTGAATGAGCCGAACCACTGGCTAATTGTATATCATAACATAGAGTGTATAGCGAGAGTCACGCCTTTTAACCGGAGCGCACATAGCGCGGGTGATGGTTCGCAACGTTGCGAGTGAGATGGCTGCCCTCGAACCCGCGGATTTCTACCTCCTCTCGGGTGTCGAGCAGGGGATGCGCTTCAGCGAGTGGGTCAATCGTGAGAAGTTACCCGAGTTCACGGACCTCACCCCCGAGAACGTCGCGTATCGACTCGACCGCTGTGCGGACCGCGGCTTCGTAGAGCGCCGAACGATTCAGTACGAAGGCTACAAACTCACCTTCGAGGGGTATGACGCACTCGCCCTCCACACCTTCGCCGAGCGCGGAACCATCGAGGGCGTCGGCGCGCCCTTGGGTGTCGGCAAAGAAAGCGACGTCTATGAGGTCCAGTCCTATACGCCGTTTGCGCTCAAATTCCACCGCGAGGGCTATACGAACTTCCGCGAGGTGATGCGCGAACGCGAGTACACCGCAGACCGCAAACACGTCTCGTGGATGTACACCGCCCGAAAGGCCGCAGAACGCGAATACGACGCCCTCGAAACGCTGTATCCCGATGTGTCGGTTCCCCGGCCCGTAGACCAGAATCGACACGCACTCGTCATGGAAAAAATCGACGGCGTCGAACTCTCGACGGCGAAACTCACTGACGAGCAAGTGGTGGGCGTGTGTGACCTCGTTCTCAGCGAACTCAGGGCGGCCTTCGAGGCGGGATATGTCCACGCCGACATGAGCGAGTACAACGTCTTCGTGAGTAGCGATGGAATCACGATCTTCGACTGGCCACAAGCCGTCTCGACCGACCACGCAAACGCCATGGAGTTTCTCACGCGAGATGTCGGAAACGTCCTCGGGTACTTCCATCGGAAATATCCGCGTTCGATGCCCGAAACAGCGGCCAAGCGTCTCACACACGAAATCGCCGATGGAACGTTCGAGTCGGTAGTCGAGAAATGATAAATCCTATACCACGATACTGAATCGGCTATGCGGACAAATTCCACCGTGGCCCGGCGTTCATCCACCTTCCAACTCGAATTCGTCGGTGAGAATGGATTCGTCATCGTCCAACCTACGAGGAAATCAATCCTGACCAGAGCGGCGAAAGCGTCGGCACTGGCCACGGCATCAGCGTCAACGATTTCCTCTGATCGGGTTGGTGGTAGCGTTCGTTAGGATTCAGCATCGACGTCGTCGAGTCGCTCGCGCAGCGCCATCTTGTCGAACTTCCCGGTCGAGGTACGCGGAATCTCGTCGAGAACCTCGTAGTCGTCGGGAAGCCACCAGTCGGGGAAGCGCTCTGAGAGATGCTCGCTGAGTTCGTCGGGACTCACCTCGCGGCCCTCGCCGAAGACGACACACGCAAGCGGTCGCTCCTGCCATTTTTCGTGGGCAACGGCAACGACTGTTGCCTCCGTGACGGCGTCGTGGGCCATGAGTTCGTTTTCAAGTTCCACACTTGAGATCCACTCGCCGCCGCTTTTGATGACGTCGCTCGTCCGGTCGACGATATCGATGTACCCATAGTCGTCGTGGGTAGCGATATCGCCGGTGCGGAGCCACTCATCTTCGGTGAACGACTCGCGGTTTGCCTCCGGGCGGTTGTGATAGGCATCGGCGACCCACGGCGCTCGTACCTGTAACTCGCCCATTGTCTCGCCATCGGCAGGCACCGCCTCGCCGTCGGTGTCGATAATTCGTGTTTGGAACCCCGGAACGGCTATTCCTGCGGTCGCGCGGTAGGCATACCGTTCTTTGGCATCCCGTTCTTCTAACTCCTTGCGGAGCGTGCTCATGGTTCCCAAGGGAGAGGTTTCGGTCATTCCCCATCCTTGGATGATGGGGGCGTCGTACTCCTCGTCGTACCGGCGAATCAGCGATTCCGGTGGTGCGGCCCCGCCGACAGTCAGGCGGTCGATGTTTGAGATATCTACCGCTGGATGGTCGTCTAAGTACTCCGCCATCTCAAGCCAGATAGTTGGGACAGCGGCGGACATCGTCACGCCTTCGTCGTCGATGAGTTCTGCAATCGGGCCGGGGTCAGTGTGGACGCCGGGAAGCACCTGTTTTGCGCCGACGAACGTCGCGGCGTAGGGGATGCCCCAGCCGTTGGCGTGGAACATCGGAACCACGGGAAGCACGGTGTCGCGCTGACTGATACCGTTCGTATCCGTATGCCCGGACATGAGGCTGTGGAGATAGACCCCGCGGTGGGAGTAGGTGACGCCCTTTGGCTTGCCCGTCGTCCCGGAGGTATAACACATCCCGCACTCGTCATCCTCTACGAGGTCGGGCCAGTCGTATTTCGTACTCTGGCCTTCGAGGAGGCCCTCGTAGGACATGACCGGTGAGAGGGAGGTATCGGGCACCGCATCAGCGAGGACGACGTACTGCTCAACGGTCTC
>DASSKS010000328.1:0-2636 GCA_035690245.1 Halococcus sp.
TTTGAAAACGATTGTATTGCCGGCAGCGAGCGCAGGGGCCATCTTCCAGCCGACGAACATCGCGGGGAAGTTCCACGCGCTGATTTGGCCCACCACGCCGTGTGGTTCCTGTTTGGTGTAGGCGAGCTTATCACTACTCATCGGCGGGAGTCTGCCCTCTGATTCCGTTCGAGCGAGACTGGCGAAATACCTGAACTGCTCGACCATGATGGTCGCGTCAACGAAGGCAGAATGCTGGTTCGCCTTGCCCATCTCCAAGCTGTCGATGCGGGCGATGCGGAGCTTTTCTGCCTCTAGCTCGTCGGCTACTTCCAGCAAGAGATCAGAACGCTGTCTGGGAGATTTCTGTCCCCACGTTCCCTCGAAGGCCTCGCGCGCGGCCGTCACGGCCCGGTCTACGTCTTCCGGTGTGCCGCGCTGGAATCGTGCGAGGTCCTCACCTGTCGTAGCATCGACCGCAGTCATCGTCTCGCCCCCTTCTGTCTCGCGCCACTCGCCGTCGATGAGGTGTCCGTATTCGTCCTCTGTAATTGCGTCCTCTGCGGTACTGCGGTGTTTTTCGATGATGCCCTCGCTCACGCGAACGTCGTCTGAGTATTCTTCTTGCATGGTTCTCGTGTCCGCGTGCGTTCGGTCCCGTCCAGTCATAACGATTCTCACGGGCATGAACGGTGATTTAGGACCCGACCATCGAATCACAAGAGGTGAGTGTGTTGCACTCTGTTCCATTCTATGACCATCCTCGAAGACACACGGGCCGTTCTCGACAACGGTCCGGTCTGTGACTCTTGTCTCGGTCGGGTCTTCGCCGACCGGAGTTTCGGGCTAACAAATGACGAACGCGGCCACGCCCTTCGTATCGCAACCGCACTCGAAACCGATGAACCGTTCGAGGAATCCGAGGATTGTTGGGTCTGTGAGGGCGAATGTGACCGGTTCGATGTATGGGCTGAACAAGCAGTCGAAGCACTCTCTGGCATCGAGTTTTCGACCTATCAGGTCGGGACTCGTGTTCCGCCACTCATCGAGGAAAACGACCGATTGCTCCGTGAAGACAGCGGTCTTCCAGCCGATGCCGGTGAATCGTTCAAATCAGAACTTAATCGGGTAGTCGGCAAGCGCGTTGGCGAATCGACGAGTACAGATGTGGATTTCGAACGCCCGGATCTTCTCTGTCTATTGAATCTCGAACGTGGCGATGTGGACGTGCAAATCAATCCTGCCTTTGTCTACGGCCGGTATCGAAAACTCGAACGCGGGATTCCACAGACCGAGTGGCCCTGCCGGGAGTGTGGCGGCGGCGGAACACAACTCGCCGCGGACGGGGGAAGCGAACCCTGCGAACACTGCGGCGGCAGCGGCTACCTCTACGATGAAAGCGTCGAGGAACTCACTGCGCCCGTCGTCAGAGAAGCGATGAATGGTACAGAGGCCGTGTTTCACGGGGCCGGACGAGAAGACATCGACGCCCGAATGCGCGGGACCGGCAGACCATTCGTCATCGAGGTCAAAAATCCAAAACGACGCGCGGTCGATACCACAACCCTCGAAACCGACATCAACGAATTCGCCGAGGGAAAAGTCGAAGTCTGTGAACCCAAGCGGGCGACCCACGAGATGGTCGAGCGCGTAAAGGCACTCGACGCCCACAAAACATATTCGATGACTATTGAATTCGCCGATTCGGTGGATGCCGAAGCGTTCGCCAACGCCCTTTCGACTCTCGACGGCGCGACCATCGAACAGCACACGCCACAGCGCGTCGACCACCGCCGGGCGAGTCGCACCCGCGAGCGCCAAGTTTACGAAATCGACGGAACCCTCGACGACGCCCGCCACGCCACTGTCGAACTCCGCGGTGCTGGCGGACTCTACGTGAAAGAACTGGTGAGCAGCGACGACGGCCGCACGGAACCGAGTCTCGCGGGCTTACTTAGTATCGAAAGCGAGGTTACAGCACTCGACGTGATTGCAGTCGAGGGCGAGGACGAACCGTTCGATGACCCCGAATATCTCATCGAGGGAAGTGACTAAGTACGCCCATGCCTTTCAGTAACATGGAGGCATCGAATCATGTGTCACCACCGAACGAGCGAGTACACGAGACTATACGAAGACATAGAAGAACGTGAGGAACTGCCGGAGTGGGCCGAGGAACCAGACGCTGCTGATGCTGAGGACGAACCGGAACCGTTCGCACCCGGTGTGGCTGACTAAACTCGCCTCCATTTTTTGCGTAATCGCAATCGCTTTGCGTTCGCCGGGTGAGTTCCGACTGTGCAATTCGGTGTCGACGAGGCCGGTCGCGGCCCAGTATTAGGGTCGATGTTCGTCGCGTGCGTCCGGGCTGATACGACTAGTCTCCCGGATGAAATCGACGACTCGAAGCGGCTCTCGCCCGCTCGCCGTGAGGTACTCGCCGCAGCCCTCCACGCCGCCGAAGACGTTTCGGCCGCCGTCGTGGAAGTCACGTCCGCAAAAATCGATGAGTCGGAAACGAACCTGAACACACTCATGGTCGAAGCGGCAGCAAAAGTCATCGACCGCGTAGCCGAGAACGACCAATCCGGAATGGTTGATGCCTGTGATACCGACACAGCGCGCTTCGGTCGGCGGGTCACAAAAAAAGCGAACAC
>DASSKS010000329.1:0-5379 GCA_035690245.1 Halococcus sp.
CGATAGATTCTATGAGTCGATTCTGGTGGCTGAATCTTCCGATGGAGTCCCTGTCAAAGTCACGAGTGCCGTAACGCCAATGACTTTCCGTCTCTCCTCCCACATGACCGATATGGGACGAAACCGCTGGACCGCAGACCAGATGGGTGATTTGAGCGGCAAAACGGTCGTCGTCACCGGTGCGAACAGCGGCCTCGGCTTCGAGGCGGCCAGAGCGTTCGCAAATCACGGCGCGGGCGTCGTCCTCGCCTGTCGTGACACCGAACGAGGAACCGAAGCGGGCGAGCAAATCCGAGAGGAAGCCCCCGAAGTCCCGCTGACGGTCATCGAGTTGGACCTCGCAGACCTCTCCTCGATACGAGAATTCGCCGCGAATTTCGAAAACACTCACGACGAACTCCACGTCCTCTGTAACAACGCCGGGGTGATGGCGATTCCCCGGAGTGAGACGACCGATGGATTCGAGACCCAATTCGGCGTCAATCACGTAGGCCACTTCGCGCTCACGGGTCTTCTGTTGGACCACCTGCGCGAAACCGACGGCGAAACCCGTATCGTCACCCAGAGCAGCGCGCTCCACGAGAACGGCAAAATCGACTTTGACGACCTCCAGAGCCAAGAGTCCTACGACAAATGGGATGCGTATGGCCAGAGCAAACTCGCAAACCTGCTGTTTGCCTACGAACTCCAGCGCCGTCTGCGCGGTGCGGGCATCGAGGACGTAACGAGTGTAGCGTCTCACCCCGGCTATGCGTCCACGAACCTCCAAAAACGCGGTCCCGAACAGTCGGGTTCGACGGTACGCCTGTGGGGAATGAAAGCCGCAAACGCCGTGTTCGCCCAAGACGCAGAAACGGGCGTGCTTGCGCTGCTCTATGCCGCGACCGCCCCCGACATCGATGGCGGCGAGTACATCGGCCCCGGCGGATTCATGAATATGCGCGGCCATCCAGAAGAACAGCACTCCAGCGACCGTTCGTACGACGAGGAAACCGCAGAACGGCTGTGGGAGGTTTCTAAAGAGTTTACGGGTGTGAGTTACGACCTCGAAACTGCTGTGGTGGTCTGAAAGAAACGGACGCGAATCGTCGAGCGCTACCTGTCTTCTTCTTTCAACTCATCGACCCACGCGGGCTGGTCGACGCTCGCGGAGCCGAGTTCTGAAAATCGTAGCGTCTCGACGATGGTGACGGGTTCGCCGGAACTCTGGTAATCGGTCGTGCGTTCGGTCCGAAGGAGGTGGACCACGCCGGTTTCTGGGTCGATGATGAGCGTCGACGTGAACGCGCTGATGTCCTCACCGTGGTATAGTATATCGGTACTCACGCTGTCGGTGCCGTTTGCGACGTAGACGGCGAGTCGCTGGCCATCACGTGTGACGGTGCCCGAGCGTTCGTATTCGACGGCGTTGACAGTTTCGTAAACCCGCTCGCCCGCGAGGAGGCTTGCTGTGAGCGGCCGGCCGAGTTGCTCGACTTCATAACTCGGTTCGTCCAAGCCCGCAAACACCGTCTTCTTGTACGCCGTTGCGCCCTCGGCGTAGGTGTATCGCGTGGCTTCCTCCGTGGGTCGTGAGACCAGATAAACCGTGTTCGCACCGAGGTCGACCCATGCGCCGCGGCGGTTCGTTTCCGGGCCATCTGAAGCAGGGTCGCGCCGCGTCGAACTGGCGTTGACGACGAAACTGCCCGCCGATTGAAGCCCCTTCACGTGGTTGCCCGCGAGTGCCTCGGCATCGAGCGGTGGCTCCGGTCCAGCCACGGCGGCTGCCTTTGGCGTCGCGGTCGGTGTCGGGGTTGCTGTTGGCGTGGAAGTAGCTGTCGCGGTTGGTGTGGCTGTTGGCGTCGGGGTTGCAGTCGGGGTTGCGGTCGCCGTTGGCGTTGGCGTTTCCGTGGCGGTCGGTGTGGTCGTTGCTGTCGGTGTCTGTGTGGACGTTGGTGCGGGCGTGGCTATCGTGGTACCGGTCGATGTCATTGTGGGTATCGACATATCGGTGCTGGTTTCCGTCACAGTACTCACCGCAGTGGTTTCTGCCTGTGTCGCCGTCGCCGAACCCCCTGTTGTCTGGTTTGTCGTCGCCTGTGTCGGCTCCGATGGACTATTGGACAGCGCGCTACAGCCGGCAAGTACGACCATCGAGACGAGGACGAGAGCAAGGATTGTCTGGCGTGTCATTCCTTACTCTCCCTGCCAGTAGTGTAAATATTAATCTACTGGTTGTCTATCCCCAGTTGTCAGGTTTTGGTTTCTGTCCTCGGGAGATGGCTGTGGCCTTTCAATACGCTTTTGAGGCAAGCCCGACTTCTCCGACTATGGCTGATTTCACGGTGGTCGTCGCCGACCCAGAAGACGGGGCGGCCCACCAGCGCGCGGTCGAGGGACAGGACGCAAACCGCTTCATCGGGCGCTCGATTGGCGAGGAAGTCGATGGAAACGCGGTCGGTCTCGATGGTTATTCACTCGAAATCACCGGCGGGTCGGACACGGCTGGCCGGCCAATGCGCGAGGACATCGCCGGCCCGGCGCTCAAATCCGTGCTTCTCACCGGGGGAACGGGCTTCAACCCGACACGCGACGGCGAGCGAAAGCGCGTCACCATCCGCGGGCGCGAGGTCGGCGAGGAAACCCGCCAAATCAACGCGACCATCACTGCTCGTGGGGACCAGTCCGTCGATGAACTGCTCGGTGAGGGAGAAGAGACCGAGGAGCCAGACGAGTAGTGACAGAACGGGTTTCGAGCGACCACCCCACGGTCGAGACAGTACGAGTAACGCTTTCGCGCTATGGCCGCACCCGCTCGCGCCTCTCGCTGCCAAACGACGACCGATTTCCCTGTACTCCTGTGCGCCTCGTCTTAGACGGCGATACCTACCACGCCGAAATCGAGGCTGGTCGAGACGGACCTGAAATCACTGGCGCATACGACAACGCCCGCCTCGCCCGCGAGCGCACGGGAGATGACCGACTCGAAGGCTGGCGCGCAGAATCGAACATCGACTACGGACGGAGCGTATTGCTCGATATCGTCGAATCGGGATTCCTCTATGGCGTCCGCGAACCCGGCGAGCGCGCGGTTTACGACGCCATCGAATCACCGGACGAAAGCCTCGCGGCCATCGCACGCGACCTTGATGGCTGATTCCTCGGCCTTTTGTCTGCCCTCCGAGTACTATTCGTATGAACACAGAACGACGAGAGTTTCTCGGTGGCGAGCGCACGGAGGACGTTCTCCTGTTTTTCGCGGAGTCTGCGGTCTCGGATTTGGGAACGCTCGCCCAGCATGGAGAGCAAGTTCCTCGCGGAGTGGTCTTGATTCTGGAGGCAGAACGCGGTCGGAGCGCCTTCGAGGGTGCGACTGGTATCGACCCGATGACGCTTGCGAGCGCGGCGATGGATTCAGTGGGTCAAATCGACCTCGACACGTTAGAGGGGACGTGTCCCGAAGCGGAGGCAGACAGTGAGGAACACGCCCCGCGATTCGTCTTCGCGTTTGCGGAGGAACAAAACGAATCGGTGGGGGGAATCTACGCCGAGGGCGACGTGATTCACGCCTACGCGGTCTGTGAATGCGGGACGGTCTACTCCGACCGATGGATTGCGGGCGAACGCTAACGCGGGTGCTGGCTATCGCTCGTTTTCGATTTCGTTCGTCTGTTCGGCATCCAATCGTCCGAACGCCTCCAGAATTACCTGTTTCGTCACCGCACCGTGTGTCGTCCAGTGGTGGGCATAGTCCATCATGTCGTCGTAAATTTCGGGCTTACACCCCGCAGCCTTCGGGTGACCTCCCCCATTTACCTGTCCGGCGACTTCGTGACACCGCTCGAATCCCTCGGAGCCGCGAATCGAGGCACTTCCAGAGGGCTTGACCACCACGGCGGCGTCGGCTCCCTGCTCGCGCAACGCTTCGGCGACTTCGTTCTGTGAACACCGGCCATACGTGACGCCGACCGTCCATGGTCCCACCGTTTTCATATCGGCACGTTCGACCGCCTGCTCGATGAGAGCCTCCTTTTCGACGCGCTGCTCTGTGAGAAATTCTTCGACTTCCTCCGGGAGATCAGGGCCGTGTTCGCGGATAGTCGTAATATACTCCTCGGAGTCGGCCCAGTAGGCGAAGTCCGCGAGGTCGTCACTCCGAGAATCTTCGCGCAGCCAGAGGTCGTGGTCGCGGGTCACGGCGGCGAGTTCTGCGTCTCGGGGACCGAACTCGAACTCAAGTGAGGCAAGCGTCACATCCGCCGAACACTCCTCGTCGCTGTCGCCAACGACGAGATTTGCGCCGTGTTCGCGTACTTTCCTCGCCGTTTCCGCCTCCCACTGGTGGTGGTCGAACCAACTCACCGTCCCGGCGCGATTTGTGAGGCGGTCGAACTGACCGGCGATGTAGTGAAAGTCGTCGGGCACGAGGTCACAGACGAACACCCGCGCGCCGGGTTCGATGCTATCGGCAACTCGGTCGATGGCGTCGCTCAACTCGTGAGGGCCTGCTGGAACGAGCGCCGCAGTCTCAAACGCTTCTCGAATCAGCGCCACACAGGCCAGTCCATCGGCGTCTGGGTCGGCGATGACCACGACTTCCGCACCCGTAACTGTGTCTCTGGTTTCGCGGTCGGCTTGCTCCCTGTCGAATGAATCAGGATAGAAAAATCCCTCACCCGGCAGCACTGATTTCCGGGCGAGTGAGAGGGTGTCGTCGTCGATGAGTCGGTCGTTCATGTCTCTGCAATGTCGCCATCGCCGAAGAACTCCTCGATTCAGGTTTCGATGCTTTCGAGTTGTCGCACAGTCAGGACGGGAACCGAACAGTTTCTGACCACGGCTTCTGCGACGCTGCCGAGGACGAAGCGATACTCGCCGTGTCGTCCGCGAGTCCCGGTCGCTACGAGGTCTGCGTCGTGTTCGTGTGCATACGCACAGATTTCGTCTCCGGGGTCGCCTTCACGAACGGCGGTCGTGACCTGACTCGTCTCGCGCACGCTCTCTATGGCGTCTTCGTTCTCCGTGAGTGCCCTTTCGAGGGCTGTTTCTCCCTCCTCCGCGTCGGTGTCGTCCTCTGTGACGTACAGCGCGTGGACTGCGGCCTCAAACCGGCGCGCGAGGTCGAGTGCGAACGCGACCGCACGCGCCGCGCTCTGTGAGCCATCCGTTGCGATGACCACGGTGTCTATCATACCCGTGCTTTCGCTGGCCGGATGATAAAGCCCGCGCGTCCCCGGAGGATTTTTGCGTACTGGCGACGCACGAATTGCCATGAGTGTCGCGGTCGAGACTGTGCTTACCCCAGTCGATGGCAGCGAGCAGTCCCTTCGCGCCATCGAGTACGCGGTCGCAATCGCAGAGCGTTACGATGCGCGCGTTCATGCGCTGTATGTCTTA
>DASSKS010000330.1:0-5259 GCA_035690245.1 Halococcus sp.
AACGACTCCGCACGCAGGAGGGAGAGAACCCAACGGAGCGTCTCGGGTCGTTCATCGAGCGGGCGTTGACCCCGCCACAGCGCGACGACCAGCAAGCGTTTCAGACCGCCATGTTGGAAGTCAAAGCACAAGCACCGTACAACGATGCGTTCAACGACCAAATCGCCCGATTCGACGGGCTTCTCTACGAACAGTGCCGGTCGATTATCACCGACGGCATCGAACAGGGTGTGTTCCGCGAGGTCGATGCCGACGCGGTTGCGACCTTCTTCGTCGCCCTCTGTAACGGTGCGCACGTCCTCTGGGTGACCGAAAATCGCTCCGCCGACACCATGCGACGGCTGTTCATCGACTACGTAGAGAGCCAGTTGCTCGCCGATACGCCGGAGCCAGCCGTCGAATGAGTCCTCCGTTGAAGAGCCTCGTATCGCACGGACATTCGGTTGATTCGGACGGTCTCACCACTACCCGGCGTCACACAGCTACACGAACCCATCTATTTTCGGGCCAACACCTATAGTCGCCCGGTAGTATCCCTGCGTATGGCCGACGGGAGCACCGATTGGCGCGCCGCAGAGCGCACACACACGGACGAGGTCATCGGAACCGATACAATTCCCCGACTGTTCGAGCGGAGCGCGACACGCAACGCAGACCGGCCCGCCCAGCAGTACAAAGGTGGCATCTACGAGCGCTCGCTCGCCGGTAGCATCGTCAGAGCCGCCGACCCGGGCGAATACATGACGCTCACGTATGAAGAATTTCAAACAGTGGTCCGCTCGCTCGCCGCCGGCTTTCGTGACCTCGGGGTCGAAGCGGGCGATAGGGTGGGAATCTTCTCCTCGACACGCATGGAGTGGGCACAGGCGGATTTCGCCCTGCTGGCGGCGGGCGCGGTCGTCACCACCGTTTTCAAAGAGTCCTCGCCGCGGCAGGTCGAGTATCTGCTCTCTGACTCTGGGGCGACAGGGGTAATCGTCGAAAATCGGGAGTTCTTAGACCGGGTGCTCGAAATCGAAGACCAACTTGACCTCGATTTCATCGTCGTGATGGACGAAGTTTCAACGGACCGCGAGAACGTCTTCACGCTCGCGGAGGTTTACAATCGCGGTGAACGAGAATTCGACCGCGCGGCCTACGAGGGCTGGTTGAGTGCGCGCTCGCCCGATGATTTGGCGAGTCTCATCTACACTTCGGGAACCACTGGAAAACCCAAAGGCGTCCGTCTGACCCATCGCAATTTCAGAGAGAACATCAATCAACTCAGAAAGCGCTTCGGCGATAGACCCGATAAATCCGCGGACCTCCCCTCCGTGGGCCGTAACACTGTTGCGCTCTCGTTTCTTCCCCTTGCACACGTCTTCGAGCGCCTCGCCGGGCATTTCTTCTTGTTTGCGAGCGGTGCGACCGTCGCCTACGCAGAAAGCGCGGATACCGTTGCAGAAGACATCCAAACTACCCAGCCCACGGCGGCGATAAGCGTTCCCCGAGTCTACGAGCGCATCTTCGATTCGATGCGCGAGAACGCAGACTCCGCGCTCAAACGGCGCATCTTCGAGCGCGCGGTCGATGCCGCAAAACGTTCGAGTCAAACCGAGAATCCGGGGCACACGCTCCGTTTCGAACACGCACTCGCAGACCGTCTCGTCTATCGCACAGTGAAAGAAGCGATGGGCGACAACATCGAGTTCTTCATCAGCGGCGGCGGCAGCCTCTCGCCGGAGCTTTCTCGATTATTCGACGGAATGGGCCTGCCGATTTTCGAGGGCTACGGACTCACCGAGGCCGCTCCTGTGGTATCTGTAAATCCACCTGAAAACCCGAAACCGGGCACGCTCGGGCCGGCGCTCACCGGCGTCGAGACGCGACTCGATGCGTCCGTGCTTCCCGCAGACCGCCGCGAGCGCGCTGCCGGCGAAATCGGCGAACTCCTCGTTCGCGGCCCGAACGTCTCTGCGGGGTACTGGAACCTTCCAGATGAGACCGACGAGGCGTTCACGGATGTCCCCGCGAGCGAAGCAAATGGGGAGTCGGAAGAGCAACGCTCTTCCGGTAGGTGGCTCAGAACCGGCGACATCATCGAATACGACGAAGATGACTATTTGATATATCACGAACGGCTGAAACAGCTGTTGGTGCTCACCACGGGCAAAAACGTCGCGCCCGGCCCAATCGAGGATGCCTTCGCCACCTCGGAGCGCGTCGAGCAGGCGATGGTACTCGGCGACGACGAGAAGTTCGTGAGCGCGCTGTTGGTCCCAAATTTCGAAGGACTGCGCGCGTGGGCCGCCCGGAAGAACATCGAACTCCCCGCAGAACGCGCGGCGGTCTGTCGTGACGAGAACGCCCGCGCGTGGGTCGAAGAACATATCGAGGAAGTCAACGAGGAGGTAGAATCCCACGAGAAAATCAAGCGCTTCGAACTCGTTCCCGTCGAATGGACACCCGAAAACGACCTGCTCACGCCGTCGCTGAAGAAAAAACGCCGGAACATCGTGGAGGGATTCGACGAACAGGTCGAGCGGATTTACGCCGCTGGACGGTCCGTAGCCGATGATGACTAGTAACTGAGATGATGTGATTCATCTAGTCAGGTAAATCGGGAGACTGCCACTCCGTTTGATTCGGCGTTTCCGCATGACCAATCCATAAACCGTCGAAGCCCAAAACGCCAGGCATGAGCGAAACAGCGGACGGACAAATGAAAGCCGTACAGATTCCCGAAGCGGGCGGCGATTTCGAAGTCGTCGAGCGCGAGATACCGAACCCCGAACCCGAAGAAGTGCGCGTAGCGGTCGATGCCTGCGGGGTCTGTCACAGCGATGTCTTCGTCAAGCAAGGCGAATGGCCGGGCGTCGAGTACCCCCGAATTCCGGGCCACGAAATCGTCGGCCACGTTGACGCCGTGGGCGAGCGCGTCGAGGCGTGGGAAGCAGGCGAGCGCGTCGGCGTCGGCTGGCACGGCGGGCACTGTTTCACCTGCGAACCCTGCCGCCGGGGCGATTTCATCGCCTGCGAGAACGGACAGGTCACGGGTTTCGACCACGACGGCGGCTATGCGGAGTACCTGGCCGCACCCCAAGAGACACTTGCGCGTGCCCCCGATGACTTAGACGCCGCCGGGGCCGCGCCGCTTTTGTGTGCCGGCGTCACGACCTACAACGCACTTCGTAATAGCGACGCAAAACCGGGCGACCTCGTCGCGGTGCAGGGCGTCGGCGGTCTCGGCCACCTCGGGGTTCAGTACGCCCACGCCGCGGGCTTCGAGACGGTCGCGGTCTCGCGGGGCACTGAAAAGCGCGACCTCGCAGAGGAATTGGGTGCGGACCACTACATCGACAGCGAGGCAGACGACCCCGGCGAGGCACTCATGGAATTAGGTGGCGCACAGGTCATTCTCGGGACAGCCCCAAACGCCGAGGCGATGGAATCTATTACTGGAGGTCTCGGCGTCGATGGCGAGTTGCTTACAGTGGGTATCCCGGATGACCCACTCGAAGTCCCGGTTCAGCCGCTCGTTCAGGGCCGACGGTCAGTCGCTGGCTGGCCCTCCGGTGACGCACGCGACTCACAGGACACCCTCGAATTCAGCGCGCTCCGGGATATCGAATCGATGGTCGAGACCTATTCCTTAGAGGATGCCGATGAAGCCTACGAGCAAATGCTCGAAAGCGAGGCGCGCTTCCGGTCGGTCATCGAACCCTAGGTTCAAAACGTCGAGAAAGCCCAGAATTAACGAAAGTCCTCTGGTTTGTTCGATTTTCCGATACGGTCTCAGACCGCTTCCGTCTCGCGGTCCTCGTGGGCACCTTCCTCTATCTCCTCGACCACTTTATCACAGAAGGCGTCCAAGTCGTCGGGTTTCCGGCTAGTCACCAATCCTTCGTCAACCACGACCTCCTCGTTCACCCACTCGCCGCCAGCATTGCGGATGTCTGTCTGGAGGCTTGGATAGGAGGTCAGCGTCCGGCCATTCACGACATCGGCCTCGACCAGCGTCCACGGGCCGTGACAGATGACGCCGAGCGGTTTTTCCTCCTCGAAGTACTCGCGGATGAACTCTACCGCGTCGTCGTTTGCCCGGAGTTGGTCCGCACCGACACAGCCCCCCGGAACCACGAGACCGTCGTAATCCGCGGCGGAAATTTCGTCGAAGGTCTTCTCGACCTCGTATGAGTCGCCGGGATTGATGTCACCGTTGACGGTTTGGGTTTCGCCGGTTTCGGCCCCGACGACATCGACGCTTGCCCCGGCGTCTTCGACTGCACTTTTCGGTTCGGTGAACTCGACCTCCTCTGTGCCCATCGGTGCGAGAAAGACCGCGACGGTCTTCCCGTCGAGTGAGTCTGCCATAGTGGATTCCTCCATGGTTTACAAACACCTGTAGTCTCCTAAACAGCAAGCTTGCGCTTGCAACGAATCTCCTCAATCGAGATAGTCGCCGACGAACAATTCAACGCGCTCTTTCATCTCGTCTGGAATCGCCTCGCTCTCGGTGTTGATGGTTCCTTCCAGCGCGTGCGCACACTCACACTCGCGGTCTTCGGGCATCGTCCGAATCGCGCGTTCGACGGTCGCGTTGATGCGGTCTTCGTTCACGGCGGCGTTTTCGAGCACTTCTTCTAGGGTGACTTCGCTGTCGGTCTTCCAGACATCGTAATCGGTGACGCCCGCAATCGTCGCATAACAACATTCGGCCTCGCGGGCGAGTTTCGCCTCCGGGATGGCGGTCATCCCAACCACATCCCACCCTTGAGAGCGATAGAACTCGCTTTCGGCGCGCGTCGAGAACTGGGGACCCTCGATACACACGTAGGTTCCGCCCTCGTGTGCCTCCTCGACGACTTCCTCTGTGGACTCTGCGAGATGAGCACTCAAATGCGGGCAGTACGGTTCGGCAAAGCCCATGTGGACGACCATTCCCTCCTCGAAAAACGAATACGGACGGTGGCGCGTCCGGTCGAAAATCTGTTCAGGTATGACGAGCGTCTGTGGCGGAAGGTCTTCGCGCAGACTCCCGACTGCGTTGGTCGAAAGGATTCGGTCGACACCGAGGTCTTTCAGGGCGTAGATGTTCGCGCGGTAGGGCACTTCGGTGGGTGAATACTGGTGGGAAAGACCGTGACGCGCGAGAAAGGCGACTTCCTGTCCACCGAGTTCGCCAACAGTGATAGGACTGCTCGGCGACCCGAAGGGCGTCCCGATGTGTTCTTCGTATGCGTTTTCTAACTCAAGCGCCTCGTAGATGCCGCTGCCGCC
>DASSKS010000331.1:0-3476 GCA_035690245.1 Halococcus sp.
GGTCAGCGCCGAGTTTGCTGTACCACCCTACCCCGTGGCCGAGTCGGGCGAGTCCGATGGCAACGTTGCTCTCAGCACCTCCAAGACTCTTTTTGAACTCGGTGGTGTATTTCATCGGACCCGATTCTGTGGGATTGATGAGCACCATCGTCTCGCCGAGGGTGACCACACGCGGTGACATAGCTTCGTGTCACAGAGGACGGTGGTAGGTGTTCCGGAATCTCCAACGGGAACGCGAACCTCGTTCTAGAGCCAATCAGGGAAACCGCTATTCACTTTCACCGCACTTAGCACAGCTATATATCTTCACACGTCCATGTATTTTTGAGGACAGTTTCTATCCTCACAGGAGAAACAAAACCCATGAACGTAAACGCCAAAGCCGCAGACTTCGTTTTCCAGACCGTTACTGACTTCCCTACGTCAGTCTCGTTCTATCGTGACACGCTTGGATTAGAGGTTGAAACGCTAGATGAAGAAAGTGGATGGGCAGAGTTTGCATTGCCTCCAACCACGCTCGGGATTGGGAAAGAAAACCCACAGATACCGACAACACCGGGAGAAGGCGGCACTGTCATCGCAATGGCAGTTGACGATGTTGAATCGGCCACCGAAGAACTCCAAGATGAAGGAGTAACTATCCTGATGGAATCAGTCGAAACTGGCGTGTGCCATATGTCAATGATCACCGATCCAGACGATCACCCGATCATACTTCACAAGAGAAACGATGGCACACAGGGACGAGTTGACCCGTTCCCCTGAGTGTCGGTCTGAACACGAACCTTATCACAGTCGGTGAAGAACGGGAGAGCATGAGTCAGAAAAAGAGTACAGACCCGCTCTCACTCGGTGGCGTGATTCCGCCCACCGTAACCGCCTTTCACGAGGACGAATCGGTCGATTACGAGACGACCGCCGCCCACGCCCGATTCGTCGTTGACCGTGGCGTCCACGGCGTGTTTCCCTTGGGGACGAACGGCGAGTTCGCCATGCTCGATACAGAGGAGCGCGGGGGCGTCGTCGAAGCCATCGTCAACGAAATTTCAGGAGAAGTACCGGTCATCGCTGGTGTGGGTGCGCCGAGTACGTACCATACGATCAAAAACGCAGAACGCACAGAGCAGGCGGGCGCAGACGGCCTCGTGGTCGTTACTCCCTACTACTATCCGACCGACCACGAGGGGACCGTCGAACACTACCGCCGGGTCGCAGACGCCACGTCGCTTCCCATCTACGTCTATCACATCCCGCCTCGGGCGGGCAACACGCTCTCTCTCGATACCCTCTCAGAACTCGCGGACATCGACGCCGTCGTCGGAGTAAAGGATTCGAGCAAGGACGTGCCGTGGCTCGCCCGCGCCATCAACGCCCACCCGGAACTCACCTTCCTCGCGGGGTCTGATTCGCTCCAGTTGCCGGGGAGACTCATCGGGTGTGCCGGCGGCGTGAGCGCGGTGGCGAACGCCTTCCCCGAATTCGTCACGGAACTCCACGAAGCCTACGACGCGGGCGACCAAGAGCGCGCGGACGAACTCCAGAGTACCCTCTATCGGGTGCGTGGCGCGTTCAAGCAAGGGCCGTACATGGCGGGCGTCAAAAGCGCCCTGTCGCTCCGCGGCTTCGATGCCGGCCCGCTTCGCAGCCCGCTCCGACGGATGAACGGGGATGAACAAGCAGCACTCGAAGCCCGACTCGACGAACTCGGCGTGTTGTAAGTTTCTCAGTCCCTGAAACTGTGTGAGCGGTTACTCGTCGCTGCTTACACGAATAACTTGGAGAAGTGATTCGACGGGAACCCCCTCAAGTTCCTCGACGCCGCGTTTATCGACCAACACCGTACAGCCCACCGGCGTCCCGCCCTCGTCGGCGATGGCTTCGACGGTTTCAGTCATCGTCGTTCCACTCGTAATCGTATCATCGACCACGTAACACTCGCGCCCACGAATCTGTGCGAAATTGCGCGAGAAGTTCCCGCTCAAGTCCTCGATATCGCCTTCTTCCCACTGGTGTTTTCTGGGTGCGTAGGTAGCGAGGTCCGCATCGAGTTCGAGCGCGACGGTGGTCGCAAGCGGCGTTCCGGCCTTCTCGATGCCCACCACGAGGTCTACGTCTTCGTGGTCGCCGCTGCCGGAGAGGAGGTCCGCCATCGCGTGCCCGACAGCCGAAAGGCGCGTGCTGTCGCGCCCGAGCGCACTCCAATCGACGTGAATATCCGAAAGCGAATCCGTTGGCTCGCGTTCTGTCGGTGTCGTGCCGCCGCCGCGCTCGACGAGCCAACTCGCCGTCTCGCGCGAGACATTGAGTTCGTCCGATATCTCGCCGTTCGATAATCCTTGTCCCGCCAACTCGTTCGCGCTCTCGATGAGGTCATCGACGTTCTTCATTGCCGGAGGTTGCGTCCCGGCTGTAATAGGTGTGTTGTCGTCGGTTGGACGGTCAGCGCCCGCTCAATCCCCCATCGCGTACCGGTTCGTGGATGGAATTTCGCCACGGAGTTCGATATCCTCTGCGATGAGCGCGGGCGAGAGTTCCCCCGAACCCCTCGTCCGAGCGAGTGTGCTCACGCGCTCCATGCACGAACGAAGCCCCTCGGTCGCCGCGGCTCGCGTCGTCACCCGACCGATAACCCGTTCGCTCATCGACTCGCCGGCTCGAATGCGACACGTCAGCTCCCACCCATTCGTCAAATCGAACGGCAAGAGCTGTGAATCGTCCGTCCGGGTCGCTTCGACTTCCAAACTCCCGTCCTCGTGACCGCAGACGAGCGTATCCGCACAAACCCGCTTGCATACCCATCCACACGGCAGTTGTACGTCCTCCGGTAGTGGACTCATGTGGTTTTCCCTCCGAATACACAAACGTGGGGAGTGCTTCTCTCGGTGTTGCCTGCGACTGCCGGGGTATTATCTCTCCTCCAATGAGTTTTGAATGGGTGTTTCGGTTTCCCCTTTCGACTGATGAATTGTTCCACACACATACCGAGAATACAATATAACAAATTTTTATCCGCTATTTTTTATTGGCAGCTATCGTGATTGTCACGACAGCCATATCGAGTGTCGCCGACGAATCCGGTAGTTCACCGGTAGTTCACGCAAACTCGATGTCGTCGGTGAACCAATCGACGAGGAGCACGAGCGCGCCGCCGACGATGGCGACCGCGAGGACGCTCCCAATCGCCATCGGCGTCACGTCGGGGGTGTGTCGAAGGACTTTGAGCGCGGGAAGCCGGAGCGCGCCGACCATCAGGCTCACGAGAAAGGTAAGCGTGGCCTCGCGGTAGTGCGAAAGCGCCCACCGGATGGCATAGGAGATGGAGAACAGGCCAACCAACGCGCCGACGCCGAAGGTGAGGATGGTCGCGCCGGGTGCGAGGAGTGAGACGAAACTCCCTCCACCAAGCACGGCGACGAGTGCGGTGGTGAACGTGGTCAACGTCCCCGAGAGGAACTTGTACTGGCCGAGGATGTAGA
>DASSKS010000332.1:0-4273 GCA_035690245.1 Halococcus sp.
TCGCGGGCTGGCACCACGAGAAGGTCGTCATCAGAGAACGCGCGCGCGCGTTCTCGAATAGCGGGCAGTCGAGTGAAATGGGGCGCATAAACCAACACATCGAGTCCATACCGCTTTGCCCGCTGGACCACCTGCTCGTCGAGGATTTTGATATGCAAATCGACACGGGACATCCGGTTCACGACAGCGTGGTTGAACTGGCCGATGCATAGCGGTTCTGATTCAGTCGCCCTCGTAGTGAGTTCCGAAGCCTACTCTATGGGAAGAAAGAATTATCTCGTTAGAGATAAACTACTGAAATATATGACGAGCGGACGAGCGAAAGCCGGACGGCGCGCGTTTCTCGCACTCGGAGCAGGTACGATACTTGGAGGGTGCGTTCAGAGCGGCGCACCCGGCGGACAGAGAACCGCAACACAGAGTGAATCGCCACCCTCAACAGCAGACGAAACGGAAACGACGATGAATCGACCGAAAACGGAATCAACGACCACCGAACGCGGTGGTGTGACCATCGAAATCGACTCGAACAAGAGCGAACCACAGGCAACGAAGACAATCAGCGGAACGGGTGAACAGGACTTGTTCGAAGACGAGGACGGGATTACGGTCTGGAACGACGCCGAAACTGTCCGACACATTACCGTCGCTGTCGGCGAAAAGAACACGTCTGGCGAGCCACTCTTTCAAGAGACTTACCGGTTCGAGCCAGATGCATACGTCCTAATCGGCATCGAGACGCCGGGAGAGTACGTGGTCACTGTCGGTATCGAGGGCGAAGACCCGAAAACTGTCGATTTCGCGGTTGACGACTGTAACGACCAATCGCTGTTCATTATCGTTACGGAGAGCGGAACAGTGCGCTCGAATGGAATTTCGACCGCGATGGCCTGTGCGACAGTCGCGGTGACGGACGCCGATGGCGGATAGCACCGACGACTAGCGTTCTTCTGAATCCAACACCCGAATCTGGTGCGCCCACCTTTTTACGACTCGGGTACGCTTCGCGTACCGCTCGCCGCAAAAAGCCCCGACTCGCTCCGCTCGTCGGGGGCAGAACTAGCGTTCTTCTGAGTCTCGCGGCTCCGCCGCTCGATTTGCCGAGGAACGCTTCGCTGTGCTCAACGTTCCTCGCTATCCAGCACCCGAATCTGGTCGCCACGCACGGTGACGGGAATCGGAACGGTGGCCTCGTAGAGTTCGACGGTGACTTGGTCTTTGCCCTCGTCGATGCGCTGGACTTGGGCCTTCTCGCCTTTGAACGGCCCGGCGATGAGTTCGACGATGTCGCTTTCGGCGATGCCCTCGACATCGGGTTTGGGCGAGAGGAAGTGTTCGACCTCCCCAATAGAGGATTCGCCGGGCACGAGATTTCTGGCGTGGGGAATCTCATCGAGCACCCGTTCGAGAATGGCGTGGTCGTCGGCTTCAACCATCACGTAGCTGGTGAGCGAATCCGGCGCGAGCGCGGCGTGAATCTCCGTCACCTCGCGGTTCATTATCATGTCCGCCACTGTTCGCTCTTGGCTCGCGGTCGTCTTCACGGCGTACATTCCCATCTCAGATCCCTCCGGGGATGACCGTCATAATCGAGAGGATGAGAAAGCCGATAATCCCAATGAGAACGATTCCCGCACCGGCAATCAGGGCGATCTGTGAGAACTCCTCCCACGATGGCGTGCTGGCGAGTTTCAGCACCCGTATGTAGCTCGAAAGGTCGTATTTGATGTCCATACCCCTGATACTACCCGAAGGGGTTTCTATCTTTTGAGAGCGAACGCTTTCTCGAATCAGCCGTCTTTCATAACTGGCAACAGTAGTCGATGACCTCACAGAACGCAACCATTTCAGAGCCGATAACGGGGGATAGAAGTCGGTTCGTTCGAAACTGGCCGGTGACTGATGAACGAACCAGCCAGCATGGAGATAGTCGATGTCCACTAATCGAGTGCTATTCGGCGTTTGTATCGTCCTACTTGGGACCGTTACGGGGTCGGTCGGGATCGTCGCCGCCCAATCGGCCACCGGAATCGACTCGTGTACGACGATTGATTCGCCCGGAACGTATACACTCACGACGGACCTCACCGCCGACTCGGGCGACTGCGTTCGGATTACGGCGAGCCACGTCACCCTCTCTGGGAACGGTCATACAATCGACGGCGGCGGTTCGGGCGTCGGAGTCTCCGTCAGTGGGTCCGACACGCTCACCGATGTCACGGTCAAAGGGGTTAGAACGGAGGGCTTTACCCGTGGCATCCTCTTTCGAAACGTCAACAGCGGTATGATAGCGGGAAACACCGTCACCGGCGCGACCGAGGGTATCACGCTGCTCGGCTCCGATAGCAACACTGTCACGAACAACGTCGCAAAGCAGAACGCGCTCGGAATCGAACTCAGGAAGTCGGACAATAACGTGATTAGAGAAAACACCGCAAACGACAACAAATACGGCCTACACATCGAACGCGCTAGCTCGAACAACCGCTTCGTGGGCGATACGGCGGTCGGTAACTCGCTGTGGGATTTTTATTCCGACCGATTCGCGCCGGGCGCAGACTCACACACCACAGTAACGAACCTCGATATGGGTCCAGTGACCGTTTCACTCTCGGGGACGAACATCGGCGTGCGCGCGCTCCATCCGCCATCGAGCGGCCCATCCGGTCACAAACCTATCGGTACGGCGGTCAGAACCACCGATTACGGGAGCGAGTCTTCGCTCTCGCTTTCGATTCACTACGACGGTGCGAGCGGCGTGGACGAATCCACGCTCGCGCTCTGGAGCAGCGCGAACGGTAACTCGTGGTCGAAACTCGATGGCTCGACCGTGAATGTTGGGGAGAACACCGTCTCCGCCGATTCTGTTCCCCATCCTGCGACCACCGAGATATTCGCTAGCCAATCGAGCGAAGGAGCGTCTTCGACACCCACAGCGACCCCAACGCCCACACCAACAGCGACCTCAACGCCAACGAAAACGCCCACGGCGACCCCGACACCGACCGCAACTGCAACGCCCACGCCGACAGCAACGCCTACGACAACCGCGACTGCAACACAGACCGCGACGCCCATACCAACGACGACGAAAATCATGACCACTGTCGAGATGGCAGGGACGACGCTGGTTCCGACGACGCACGCGATGACCACAACAGCTGGTCCATCGACCACGGGCACGATGGCAACAGCGAATACCACGAACACGAGCGCGACGCAGACCACCGCAAGCAATGGTCCGGGATTTGGTCCCGTCATGGGACTGCTCGCGTTGCTCGTGGCTGCCGTTGTCGCGATTCGGCGCGGAAATCGCTGAGAACGAATCCATCACGCAATTTTTTATTACTGCCGTTGTCGCCACTGACTTCGAAAAGAGTTATAACAATACTGTCAGTTCGATTATTCGACGTAATCGATGTTCGAATCGACCTGTCCGGCGGGTTCGGTGAGGTCAGACCGGCCATAGATTTGGGGTGAATCGACGCCCGTGACGACGATCATCGTCTCCATCTTTCCACTGAAGCTCTCGTCAACTGATGCGCCCCAGATGATGCGCGCGTCGGGGTCGATGCGCTCATAGATTTCCTCGACCACGCCTTCTGCCTCCTCAATAGACATATCAGGACCGCCGACGACGTTGACGAGCGCGGAACTCGCACCCTTGAACTCCACATCGAGAAGCGGCGAGCGAAGCGCCGAACGGATGGAATCTTGGGCTTTGTTCTCAGAATCGGATTCACCGAGTCCAATCATGGCGACGCCGCCGTTTTCCATCACCGTCCGAACGTCGGCGAAGTCCACGTTGACGAGTCCGGGTTTGGTGATGAGTTCGGTCATGCCCTTCACCGAGCGCATGAGTACCTTATCACAGATGGTGAACGCATCCTGAAGCGGAAGGTTCGGTGCGTATTCGAGCAGGCGGTCGTTCGGCACCACTATCACCGTGTCCGACACAGCGCGGAGGCGTTCGAGACCGGCATCTGCGTTCGCGCGCCGGCGCTCGCCCTCAGCAGTGAACGGAATGGTTGCAATAGCGATGGTGAGCGCACCCGCCTCTTGGGCGGCTTGAGCCACCACAGGAGCCGCACCGGTTCCCGTGCCGCCGCCGAGTCCCGCCGTCACGAAGACCATATCCGAGCCTTCGATAGCGCCCTTCAAGTCCTCAAGCGTCTCCCGTGCGGCTTCTTCGCCGATTTTGGGGACCGACCCGGCCCCGCGCCCACCAGTTCTATCGCGGCCCATCAGGATTTTCGTGTCCGCCCTGACCTGT
>DASSKS010000333.1:0-3640 GCA_035690245.1 Halococcus sp.
TGGCGAACGAAGTGAGCCGACCCGAGGAGGAAAAAAGTGGTGCGGGAGGCGTGTGGCGGTCGCGGTGCGGTTATTTGTGGTCCATGATTTGCGGTATCATCAGTGATTTTCAACTCCTCAGCCACTATTTTGTCTACTACCATAACTCGAAGTCACCCGTTACGTTTGCGCAGCCGTTCCCGAACCGCCTCACGCTCGATAGTTCCCGAAGCGGTCCGGGGAAGCGAATCGGCAAACGCGATTGTCCGTGGAATTTTGAATCCAGCGAGGTATTCACGGCAGTGATTTTCGAGTGCTTCAGCGGCGAGGTTTTCCTCGGTGACGACGAGTGCGCCGACACGCTCACCCCATTCGGGGTCAGAAAGACCGACCACGGCAGCGTCTTGCACGGCTGAATGTTCACGAATTGCGGCAGCGACTTCACTGGGGCCAACCAGTTCACCACCGGTCGAAATCTGCTCGTCGAGTCGTCCAGTTACCCATACTCGATTACCCTCGTCGCGGTAGCCGATGTCGCCGGTGTGAAAGCCATGTTCGGAAAACGCTGCCGCAGTCGTGTCGGAATCACCATAATATTCCTTGAAAACGGTCGGGCCGGAGACGACGAGTTCGCCCGTCTCACCGGCTTCGAGCAGGTTTCCGTTCCCATCGAGCACGGTGAGGTCAGTCCCGAACAGCGGCCGACCGACGGTGCCAGTGTGTTCGAATGCTTCGTCAGGGCGGGCGGTAGCGACTTGCGAAGCCGTCTCAGTCATGCCGTAGGTCGGGTTCACAGGGATGTTCCGGTGCGCACAGCGTTCGATGAGTTCCTCAGACGCGGGCGCACCGCCCAAGAGGACGAATCGAAGCGAGTCGGAAAGCGTGCCCGCATCGAGCAGTCGTCGAAGCATGGTCGGGACGAGCGAGATGCCGGTGCAGTCGTAGTCGGAGAGCGCGCGGAGCGTCGTTTCGGCGTCGAAACTCCCGGAATGGAGGATAACAGTCGTTCCGTAGAGCGCAGCGCGGAAGACCGGTGCGAATCCGCCCATGTGATAGACCGAAAGCGGATTCAGCCAGCGGTCCTCGGGCGAGACGCCGAGGCGAAACGCCGACGCGACGGCGCTCGAACGGAGGTTTTCGAGCGTGAGAACGACGAGTTTCGGTGCTCCTGTCGTGCCCGATGTGTAGAGCATGAGCATTTCGTCGCCTGCGGCCCACGAGGTTGACTTGAACTCCACTGACTCGACGCTTCCGAGTTCTGTGACACCCGCTCGTTCAGCCCCGTCAACAGATGCAATCGGCATCTCTGCGGTTTCGACTGCAACCGCCGTCGATTCGGTATTTTCCTCACAGACGAGTGCCGCGAGGTCCGCCCGCTCGACCTGTGGTTCGAGTTCTTCTGGGGTGAGTCGCGTGTTCAGCGGGACGAGCACACAGCCGAGGCGCATCGCTGCGTGAATGATGCAGACTGCTGCGGGGCGCGTCTCCAACAGAAGGCCGAGGTGGTCGCCCGCTCCGATTTCGAGTGCCGAGAGTTGGCCGGCAGTTCGTTCGACCATCCTATCGAGTTCCGTGTAGGTCCACTCTCGACCACCAGTCTCGACCAGTGCCGTGGCGTCGGGCGAGGTGCGTACGCACTGGGTGAGAATATCGTTCATCGTATCTCGACCAACGATTCGGGGACGTTTCCGGGTTTCTGTGGCACGCGCGCGTGGCCGTTCTCGACTGGAACCGGGTCCTCGATGAAATCCTCTGTGAGTCTGTCAGCGGTTGCAAGCCCGCTGGCTGGTGAGTCTGAAAGACTGGCAGCGACGTGGACGGCCCCGGCGCGCGCGAGTGCTCCATCGATTGTCGTTGTGAGAACCGCTTCGAGACCGACCTCACGGGCAGCGAGCGCGGCTTCGTGGGCACGGTCCGGTCCCCCGAGAACCATCGGCTTCAGAACCAGAACGTCAGCGGCGTCGGCAGCGAGAACGGTCTCGACGGAGTGAGTACTCAAGGTTTCGTCGAGCGCGATTTTCACCTGTCCGCGGAATGCGGCGTGGCCAGCGAGGTCAGTAGATGAGAGCGGTTGTTCGAGATAGGCGAGGTCGTCGGTGAGTGCATCGAGCGCCGTGTGTGCTTGCTCTCGATTCCACGCGCCGTTTGCATCGACGCGCAACTCGATGTCGGGACCGACTACTTCTCTGACTGCTCGGAGTCGTTCGACATCGGTTTGGACCGCTCGCGCACCGACTTTGATTTTGAGTGTGCTGAATCCGGACTCGACGGCTGCAACCGATTTTCCGATGGTTTTTTCGATTGTGCCGTCGCCGATGGTCGCGTTCACGGGAACGCATTCTGTATGGTCGCCGCCGAGATAGCGGTAGAGCGGAACACCTGTTGCCCGCGAGCGCGCGTCACAGAGCGCGAGCGCGAGTCCGTGGCGGGCCGCTGGCGTATCGCTAAGTGTTTCGAGGGCTGCGTTCCAGCCATCCGCACTTGCCCTCTGAGCGTGTTCGAGGGCGTTTCGGCAGGTTCCGAGCGATTCCGTCCAGCCGGGAAGCGGCGTCGCCTCGCCGACTCCCGTCGTTCCGTTGCAGTCAATAGTGACGAGAAATCCCTCGCGGGCGTCGATGGTTCCGTGAGCAGTCGAGAGCGGTTCTGCCAGCGAAAGCGAGAAGTGTTCGATTCTCACAGTGCCTCCGGCAGAGCGAGTCCGAGTGCGAACAGGACTGAGTGTGCGGCGAGGAGTTTTCCGACCTGTTCGAGGGCTGGATTAAGTGCCTGTCCGTCGGTTCTGGTCAATACAGTATGTGAGATTTGGGCCGCGTAGGGAAGCGTGAGCAGCGGGGCGAGCGTGAGAACACCGAAGCCAGTGAGCCAGAACACCACAGGGATGGCGTAGGCCATGCCGAGCAGACAGAGGAACTCGACGCGACTCCAGCGATACCCGATGATGACCGCGAGCGAGCGCTTGCCTGCTTTCTTGTCGGTTTCGCGGTCGCGGAGGTTGTTGACGACGAGGATGTTCGTCGAAAGTGCTGCGGCGGGCAGACTGGCGATTACGGCGTCGCGCAGCATGACTTGGGGCGGAATCCAGAGCGGAAACGGCGCAACGGCGGCGGCTGCCTGTACGTAGTACGTGCCTGTGACGGCCACGAGACCAAAGAAGACGAACACGAACACGTCTCCCAATCCATACGAACCGAACGGGTAGGGACCACCAGTATAGAGGATTCCGGCGGCAACGCTCGCCAGTCCGACGATGATGATTGGGAGACCACCGACGTAGACGAGATAGACACCGACGAGAATCGAGAGCGCAAAGGTACAGACCATCGCCCATCTGACTTCACTGGCAGTGATGAGACCCGACTGAGTGACGCGGGTGAATCCCTCTCGTTCGTCCGTATCGACGCCGGATTTGGCGTCGTAGTAGTCGTTTGCGAAGTTCGTCCCGATTTGGATGAGTAGCGCACCGACGAGCGCCGCGAATGCCGGAAGGGGCGCGAACACGCCCATACCGAGTGCGAGACCGATGCCAACGATGACCGGTGAGGCCGCCGCCGGGAGTGTCTGTGGGCGCGCGGCCATCACCCATGCCCGTTGACGAGAAACCTCCTGTGTGCTCATTACCGAAAATCGAACGGCGGGAAGCGTTAACGTTGGGATACGACTG
>DASSKS010000334.1:0-8302 GCA_035690245.1 Halococcus sp.
CAGAATTTATCGAAGTCGTTCGCGCCGGCTTGGCTGGCGATACTCCGAAGGGTTCCAATAGCTATCCGGTCGTGTAGCGGGACGGTCACGGTTCGTTTTTCGGTGTTGTGACTCGGCGGTGGATTCCACTCCAAAACGGCGTCGTCTCCACGGGTGTTCTTCCATTCAAAATTTCCGGTATTGACGAGTAGCTTCGTGATGTCCCAGCCGGAGAAATCCCGTGTAACCATGAGTGGTCTATCGGAATGGCGGATAGAAGATAAATGAGTGTATTGTTGAGTTAGCCCGCTCTCTACTTGAGGACTTCCGGGAGTTCGCCACCGTCTGAATTGTCCTTGGGGTCGATATCCGCTTTCCGAAGCTCCTCCTCTGTGGGAGGGCGACCTTCTCCGGCGTGGCCATCAAGAGCGTCATAGAGGTTTTTTACTGCTGCAATGGGGTTGTCTCCTTGACCGGCAATCTCACTCGACCGTTCTGTGGCTACCCACAAATCCGTCTCCGTCTCGTGGGCAATGAGGATTTCCTCGTCGTAGCTCGCCTCAACACTCATGGACGTTCTTAGGATACAGTTGGGATAAGACTTACTTCGGAAGGATATCTCAGTCCATCAGGCTACGCGCCATTTTCGATGCGATCTAGAAATCCATCGAGTGCATCGTTAAACGCTTCCGACCGCTCAATCATGGCGAGATGGGCTGCGTCGGGAAGCACGACGAACTCACTAGTTGGAATATTTTCGGCGAAATACTCGTGATAGCGCGGCGGCGTCAGTCCATCATATTCGCCACAGAGCGCAAGCACTGGAGCGTCGATTTCATCGAGACGACGGCGCACATCGAAGGTATGACACGAACGGAAGTCCCGGCGCGTGACTTCCTGCCCGACTTCGCGCATGGTCGTCTCCGAGCGTTCGAGCGCAGCAGGGTCGGGGTCGTGAAACAGCAATCCCGAACCGTGGAGAAAGTCGATAGCGCGCTCGAAATCCGTCTCGAACCACTCAAGAAGGTCTTCCATTACAGCGAGTTTCGCGCCGGTTCCCGCGAGCACCAGCCCTGACGGCGATACGTCGCGTTCGAGCACGAGATGGAGAAGTACTGCGCCACCGAGGGAGTTTCCGACCAGAATTTCACTGTCCGTTTCGTTTGCGACCGCGAGCACGTCGTCGGCGTATGCCGAGAGAGTTTCGTAGCCCGCATCGGCGTCCACATCCTCAGAATCGCCGTGACCGCTCAAATCGAGTGCGACTCCCGGACGGGTTCCGTGTTCCAACTGGGCATCCCATACCCCTCTGTTCGCGCCGCTGCCGTGGACGTACAGCACCGACGCGCCCATTCTGTCCCCACCTGCTTGTTCGTAGGCCGTTTTTCGCCCGCCGTGGCTGATGGTTTCCATACGTAGCGTTTGCCGGCACCATACATATACTGTCGGAGGGAAAACGATACACTAGTCTGTGATTTAGATAACCATCCAGATGACTTGATTGGAAACCATCATCTCTCATCGCAACGCTCTCGAAACCCTGAACCGCAATACGAGCGTTCGTTCTCGAACCCGCTCCGTCGGACAGTCTTCGGAGAAAGATTTATATATGAGTAGCACTAACCAAGGGTTAGGATGACACCAGAACTCACGCAGTTCGACGAACGAGACGACGCGGTACGTCGGTACGAGTACGACGACAGGGTGGTCTATGCGGCCGATATCGGTCCCAGCGATGCGGCGGTTGATATCGTTGACAACACCGTGATGCTCGTTCGCGGCGAGGAACAAGCCGAGTTCGACGTTCCCGAATCGGGGACGGCCGAAGCAACCATCAACAACGGCGTGCTAACCGTCGAGGTAGCACAATGAAACTCACCGTCAAACCCTTAAAGCAAAAGGACGCTGGGCGCGGACTCGCCGCGGTAGACCGCGCCGCGATGGACGAACTCGGCCTCGAAAACGGCGACTACATCCTCATCGACGGTGGTGAGGGTCGCGCCATCGCGCGCGTCTGGCCGGGCTATCCAGACGACCAAGGACGGGGCGTGATTCGGGTCGATGGGCAACTTCGCGGCGAGGCACAGGTGGGAATCGACGACCGCGTCACGGTCGAAAAGGCGGATGTCAAACCCGCCCAGTCTGTGACGGTGGCACTCCCACAGAACCTCCGGATTCGAGGGAACATCGGTCCCTACGTACAGGACAAGCTCTCGGGACAGGCCATCACGCAGGGCCAGACGATTCCGTTCTCGCTCGGGTTCGGGCCGTTTTCGGGTGGGTCGGGCCAGCGCATTCCCCTAAAAGTCGCCGATACCACTCCCAGTGGAACGGTCATCGTGGCCGAAAACACCGAAATCGAGGTCAGCGAGCGGCCCGCCGAGGAAATCACGTCCGGTCCCTCCGGCGGCGGAACCACTCCTTCGGTGACCTACGAGGATATTGGGGGATTGGACCGCGAACTCGAACAGGTTCGGGAGATGATAGAGCTGCCGATGCGCCACCCAGAACTGTTCCAACAGTTGGGCATCGACCCCCCGAAGGGTGTGTTGCTCCACGGCCCGCCCGGCACGGGCAAAACCCTGATTGCGAAAGCGGTCGCCAACGAAATCGACGCCCACTTCGAGACGATTTCGGGTCCCGAAATCATGTCGAAGTACTATGGGGAAAGTGAAGAACAACTGCGCGAGATGTTCGACAACGCAGAGGAAAACGAGCCAGCCATCGTCTTCATCGACGAAATCGACTCGATTGCGCCAAAGCGTGACGAGACTTCGGGCGATGTCGAACGGCGGGTAGTTGCCCAGTTGTTGAGTCTGATGGATGGATTAGAGGAGCGCGGACAGGTCACGGTGATTGCGGCCACCAATCGGGTTGACGCCATCGACCCTGCGCTCCGTCGCGGCGGCCGGTTCGACCGCGAAATCGAAATCGGTGTGCCTGACAAAGAGGGCAGAAAGGAAATCCTGCAAGTCCACACGCGCGGAATGCCGCTCGCGGAGGGCATCGACATCGATACCTACGCCGAGAACACACACGGATTCGTCGGCTCTGATATCGAATCACTGGCCAAAGAGTCGGCGATGAACGCGCTTCGGCGGATTCGGCCTGAACTCGATTTGGATGAAGAGGAAATCGACGCCGAGGTGCTCGAATCGATGCAGGTCACCCGCGAGGACTTCAAAGGTGCGCTCAAGGGCATCGAACCGAGCGCGCTCCGAGAGGTCTTCGTGGAGGTCCCAGACGTGTCGTGGGAGGAAGTCGGTGGTCTCGAAGACACCAAAGAGCGCCTGCGTGAAACCGTTCAGTGGCCGCTCGACTATCCCGACGTGTTCGAGGCGATGGACATGAACGCCGCGAAGGGCGTGATGATGTACGGCCCGCCTGGCACGGGGAAGACGCTGCTCGCCAAGGCGGTCGCCAACGAGGCCCAATCGAACTTCATCTCGATCAAGGGACCAGAACTCCTCAACAAGTTCGTCGGCGAGTCGGAACGCGGCGTCCGCGAGGTGTTCTCGAAAGCGAGAGAGAACGCTCCAACAGTAGTGTTCTTCGACGAAATCGACTCGATTGCCGGCGAACGCGGCCAGCGCACTGGCGATTCGGGGGTGGGTGAGCGCGTGGTCTCCCAACTCCTGACCGAACTCGATGGGTTAGAAGAACTCGAAGACGTGGTAGTGATTGCCACCTCCAACAGACCGGACCTCATCGACAGCGCGCTGCTCAGACCGGGCCGACTCGATAGGCACGTTCACGTTCCTGTGCCGGACGAAGAAGCACGGGAAGCCATCTTCGAGGTTCACACGCGCGAGAAACCGCTCGCAGACGACGTTGACCTCGCGGACCTCGCCCGGCGAACGGAAGGCTACGTCGGCGCGGACATCGAGGCAGTCACCCGCGAGGCCGCGATGGCCGCCACACGGGAGTTCATCTCGATGACCGACCCCGAGGACCTAGAGAGCGTCGGCACCGTCCGCATCAACGCAGAACACTTCGATGACGCCTTAGAGGAGGTCAACGCGAGCGTCACCGCAGAGACCAGAGAGCGCTACGAGGAAATCGAAGGCCGCTTCAACAGCGGCGAACCCGCCACCGACGAGCGCGAGGTCGGGCGGACCTTCCAATAGCACTTTTTTCCTCGTCGGGTGGCCTCCCTGCGGTCGGCCATCACTCCTCGCAAAAACCTGCACTAAAAACTGCCGCTCACTCGACCTACGGCCTCGTTCGCGGTACAACTACTTTTCTTCCGCAACCGCACAGCACCGCCGAAGCCCTCAACCGCTCGCTTCGCTCGCGGTTTCGCCCTTCATCCGCCAGGACCGCCACCGCACCGCTTAGCAGCGGATGCTTACAGTACAATCACGATTCGAGCCGTGGATTCACGAACTCTGACCGCTCGGAACTGTCTGCTGGGCCGAACTGGAGCGGGGTGTGTTTCGACCAGCATAAATGAGCGTCCCCGTCAAAATCGCTACGCTGGCGACGAAAAACAGCGAGCCAATCGAGGAGGTCGGGTCGGCAAACAGGAGATAGATGGGTGCTGCGGCGGACGGTCCGAGCGTCACGACGGCTATCTGGGCGAGCGCCGGCCCACAACAACAACAGGCTTGCGGGGCGGCGACGCCAGCGACGCCCGCAGTGGTCTGTGACGCGCCGGTGGACGCAGAGCGCTCGGATTGAAACGCAAACAGCGCCGCGTTCAATCCAATAAGACCGCCGAACAGTCCGATGAGCAGCGCCGTCCCGACCGAAATCATTCCCCCGATGGGCACTCGTGGCAGCCAGAATTCGAGCGCCGGCCAGATCACCAGGGGGTCAGAGACGGGCATGATGGCGATGATGCGCTGGGAGAGGGATATTCCCACACCCTCATCGGGAACGACATACAGCATCCCGGTCGAAAACGTAAAGAACACAATCGAAAGAAGCCCGACGGCGATGCCGAAGCGCCGCGCCACGCGGTCGGCGTAGAGGCGGCGAATCACCCCGCGGGCGTCGCGCCAGAGCACATAACAGAGCGCTCCTGCGAGCGCAAAGACGAGGAGATACCCAAGAGGATTGTTGTCCGTATAGATACCAAAGGCCGACAGTCCGGGATAGGCGACCCAACAGCCCAACAACACGCCGAGTCCGGCGTACCGCGGTCGCCTCGGCCACCGAAGTTGACCACCGAGCACACTGGCAAGCATGATTACCGCACCAATGAGGAGCATGAGCCGTGCGTGTAGCGACCGCGGGATGAGCGGCTTTACGGTGTACCACTCGACCGGCGACAGTTGGACCAGCCAAATCGCACCGAACACCGCAACGACGAGTCCCGCAAACACGCCGTACAGCTCATACTTCGCATACGCTGGACGGAGAATCCGGGGAAGATACCGACTCCCGAGCACGATGGCGATGCCGAGTACAAGTGGAATGAGTCCATACCACTGCGAGAGATGGACGCCGTTGACCGAGACGTGCCCGCCGTGGGCGGATACGACCGGCACGAACCCGAAACTCGCTAGGAGTGCAAGCACGAACAGTGGAACGCGACGACCACTCATGGATTCACCCGCAAACAGTCCGTGGGTCGGTCACTACGGCGCGTCATTATCGGTATCTGGGAACGGTCGCACATACACTCGTCGGATACATCCGTCGATTCGTTTGGCAGTCCAAGCATCAGAGCGTCACCCGAACGTCAGGCATATCGATAAAGGCGGTCTCGTAGCCGTCGTGACGCGCCGTCTGGGGTGGGGCCTGTATCGAAATTTCCAATACGTCCCCCGATTCGACTGAATCGACCGCCGTACCGTAATGGAACTTCGTCTTCGGACCAACCGCACTCCGAAGCGGGCCGTCGAATAGTTTCGTCCCATTTCGTGTGAGCGTCGCAGAAACCGACATCAACGGCAGAATAATGTGATTGAATGGTGTTCGTGCCGAAACCGCGAGGTACGGTCCGTTCGCTCCAACGGCGTCTTCGAGCACCGTGACGACGTACTCTGCGTGGCCTTTGCCGTGTGTCGCCTCCCCGACCACCCTGCCAGGAAGGTCGCTTTTTGACGGGGCAACCCCCCGTGGCATCTCCATGTTCATGTCCTGTAGTGCTGGAGCACCGATGGTCCCGGCCTTCTCCTTGAAGCGCCGAATCGGCAGTCCGTAGACCTCGTTGGTATCGAACTCGAAGGGAATATCCACCGTCTGGGTCTCGGTGAGAACCCCGTCAAGCGCGCCGAATCGTTTCGACTGCATCGGCTTTGCGGACACGCGGGCGGTGTAGTTCCCTTCGCCGTCGAGACTGACGTTATCGCCGTAGTGAAATCCCATCGTCGGCGAGAGCATCGGCCACGGCGACCGACTATCGACCGTCTCCCCGTTTTTTCTGACTTCCATCGAAACGCTCGTCGGCAATATGGTGGCGGTCTTTCGGTCCCAGACGCTCGCCATCAGATGTAGCGAGTCGTCGGCTTCGACCACGACTTTGTTCGTCCGGTCGCCCGTGATGACCCAGAGCCGATGGGGATAGGAGTACATCAGCGCGAAGACACACTCGTCGGTTTTTTTCATTCCGTACATCGCCATCCCCTCGGTGACTGCCGGGTAGTACACCGCGTTCGGTCGGTTCTTCACGAGCGGCGGACTGCGCCACGCCGATTGTGTCTGGAGTCCAAGCGCATCCAGACACCCCGCGAGCGCGGAAGTACCGAGAAGTCCGGTGGCCGATTCGAGGAACGTCCGTCTCTCCATTGGCCGCCTCTCCGAACCGTATGCAAACGAGGGTTGTGGTTCGGGCATCGAAAATCCCTGTCGTGATGGTCGCCGCTTTCGACCCGCATACCAGAACCGACTTTCCGTTCCGGTGTGTTTCCCTATTCATGCCACCTCGAACGGAGCGCGGTCTCTCGCGGCGCGCGTTCGTCAAGGCCGCCGTTGCAATCGGGGGCAGCGCTGCGCTTTCTGCGTGCGTGGCGCGCGAAAGTGCTCCCGACCTCCCACAGGGGCCGAGTGACCTCTCGACGCTTCCGACGCGCCAACACGCATGGAACGAGTTCCTCGCACGCGGCGACCACGGCAATCATCTCCCGCCCCGTCATCGCGTGCTCCTGTATCTCCGCTACACAGGTGAAACGCCAAACGAGAACGACCGACGGACAGTCGAGAAAGCGCTTCGAAACGTCGAACGCGCGTATCCACATTCACACGACGGACTCCTCGTTACGATTAGCTACTCGCCGGCCTACTTCGAGCGGTTCGATGCTTCCCTTCCCGAATCAGTGGACCTACAGAAACCGAAAGCCCTCACCCCGTTCGAAGACCCGAAACTCGATACCCCGGATACGGTCATCCATCTCGCAAGCGACTACGGACAGGTCGTCTTGGGGGCTGAAGAAGCGCTCATGGGGAAAAAAGGCGAACTCAATGGTGTGAAAATCGATGCAAATCTCGACGGGATTTTCGAACGCATCGACCGCCGAACCGGCTTCGTCGGCGATGGCTTACCCGCCGAAAATCAGGATATCTCGGGGATTCCCGATTCCGAGCCAGTCCCCGAGGACGCCCCGCTGTATATGGGGTTCAAATCGGGCTTCGATAAGGACCAAGCGACTGAGAACGATGTGACGATTGGTACTGGCCCCTTTTCCGGTGGAACGACCCAGCAGATTTCGACCATCAAACTCCACCTCGACCAGTGGTACGAACAGGACAGTCGCTATCAACGGGTTGCAAAGATGTTCTGTCCGGCACACGCAGCATCGGGACGTGTCGAGGGCGACGGCGACAACTTGGGTCAGTCGAGTGGGATGGACCAGTGCCCGCCCGCAAAACAGTCCGCCCGACAATCGGGAGTGGTCGGCCATTCACAGAAGACCGCCCGCGCCCGGAAGAACGACCGTCCAATCATCCTCCGACGGGATTTCGATTCGACCGATGGCGACGAAGCCACCCTCCATTTTCTCTCGCTTCAGCAGAAAATAGGCGATTTCACGAAAACACGCGACGCGATGAACGGGACCGACCTCGCCGCAAACTCCGCACTCGGGACGAAAAACAACAACGGCATCCTCCAGTATATGACGGTGACACGCCGCGGAAACTACTTCCTACCGCCGCGAAAACTCAGAGCGCTTCCCCCCGCGAACCCTACATAACTCACAATGACGGATAACCAGACACAGTCGACAACGACTGCTCAACGAACCCACCAGACACTCGGTTCACGAATCAGGTACAGCCACTTCGCCGGGGTAACACTCGGACTTACCTACGTGTTGATGATACTCGGCGCGTTCACGAGCGCGATTGGGGCCGGGCTTTCCTGTCCCGATTGGCCGAC
>DASSKS010000335.1:0-2475 GCA_035690245.1 Halococcus sp.
GAAGGCGTGATGTACACCCACATCCGCCCGCTCGCAGACGACCGGAGTGTGCGATTTCACTACGACAACCCCACCCACTTTTTCTAACCCACCTTTTGCTGCGCTCGTTCGCTCCGCTCACTCACTCACTCGCTGGCAAAATCTGGACCAAAAGCCTCCTCCTTCCCGTTGGTCAGTCGTCGGCCCGCTCGCTCACTCCTACGGAGTTCGCTCGCGGTACAACCGCTTCCTTTCCGCAACCACACCGTAGAAGCCCTCGGCTCACTCACTACGTTCGTTCGCCTCGCCCTTCATCCGCCAGGACCGCACCGCCACCGCTCCGCCCGCTCCTACTCCGTCGTTGCTTCGTCGACTGTCGATTCATCACTTGCCTCCGCATCGCCCGGTTCGAACTCGTGGCCGCAGTGCGGGCAGGTGAGTTCGTCGTGGCGTAGCGCCGCGCTCTGGGCGCGCACCTCGCGCATCGTGCTCGAAATCCGCTCTTCGCTTTCGAGTTCGTCCTCGACTTCGAGGTCAACGCCTTCGACTTCCAAGAGGAATTTCGCTACTTCAGTCGCCTCGTACATCACGTCGTCCAACTGCTCGGCGGTGAAGAAATCGCACATCGCTCCATACAGGAAGGTCGCGCCGGCCTTCCTGACTTTGCCCTCGAAGGCAGCGCGCGCCTGATTCACGGCTTGGGGCGTGTAGGTATCAGTCATAAATGGAACGAGTTCTGGCAGGTGAGCGCCGATTTTGGTCATTTCGATACCCGTTTCGGTTCGAAAGTCAGCACACAGCCGCGCAATCGCCCACTCGCGCGCGGTGATGTAAGTGCGCTCGCGCAGGAAGTCGTTCGCCCGCTCGTATCGTGCGCCGTCCATCTTCGAGAAGCGCTCGTAGGTGCGAACGTCCTCTGGGAGGGCGGAATCGTCCTCGGGCCGGTCGTCTCCATCCTCGACGCGCGCTGTCGAGTCGGGCGCGGGAGAATCGTCAGTCATTACGACCTGTTTGAAACGAGTGCGAAAAAGCGTATCGACCCCACACAGGGCACGAACGCCGAGCACAATGGTTTTGTGCCACGACACCCATCACCACGGCATGAACGTGCTGCTCGGTATCGACGGCAGCGAACGCGCGTTCGATGCACTACAGCGAACCATCGAACGGGTGCGCGAAACCAGCGACGCCCTCACGGTGGCGATCATCGAAAGTGAAATCAGTAATCAGAAAACGATAGAACGCCGAGTTCACGAAATGATTGATGAAGAACGCATCGAGGCGACGGTCCGCCACATCGAGGGCCACGCCGGCGGAAAGTTGGTCGAGATGGCCGATGCCGAGGGATTCGACCGCCTCGTCGTCGGCGGCGGCGAGCGCACCCCGATGGGGAAGATTCGCTTCGATCCGACCACCGAGTTCGTCCTCTTGAACGCGGAAACGTCGGTGACGCTCGCGCGATGAGTCGGCCCTACCCCGACGAACGCGCGAGAGCCTTCGAGCGCCCCCCAATCGAGTTCACCGATACCCACGACCGCGAAATCGAAATCTGCGTCTATCGTGGCGACGACAACGCACTTTGTGAGATGTACGCCGCGTTCGACCCCGCAGACCGCGCACAGGGCATCCCCCCAATCGGTGAAGACGCAATCGCCGACTGGCTCGGGACGATTCTCGACTCGGGCTACGACGTGGTTGCCTTTCATGGCGACGCCTGTATCGGCCACGCGACGCTCGTTCCCGACGGCAACGGGGCTTACGAACTCGCCATCTTCGTGCTCGACACCCACCAACAGGCGAGTATCGGTTCGCGGCTGATGGAGGCGCTGTTGGGTCATGCCCAGCGCGAGGGCGCAGAACACGTCTGGCTCACCGTTGAGCGCTGGAACGAGGCCGCCATCCGTCTCTATCGGAAGTTCGGCTTCGAAACCTGCGATACCGAAAGCTTCGAGATGGAGATGTCGCTTCGTCTGTGAGTGTGTGAGTCGCCGACAGCGGACCCCCGTGAGTTCAATATTCTCCGTCACATAGTCGGGACATGACGCCCTACCAGCGATGTCCCTACTGTGAAACCGTCATCGAAATCGACTCCGACGACAAGGAGGCGTTGCGCCGACACATCCGCGCCGAACACGGAGACGACGTGGGAGCAACGGACCACCGAGCGGTCGAGAAAAACGTCTATTAAACCGAAAGCACGGGCTGGCTAGCGTACTGGAGGACGTACTCGGCTGCGCGGCCGAGCGGTTCTTCTGGCTCTCCGGCGACCGATTTGCGCGGGATGACGATGAAATCGACATCGGCGGCGGCGGCGGCGTCGAGCACCACACTGCCTGGATGACGGGTTTTCATCGTCGGCGAGAACCCATACGCGGATGAATGGGTAAACGAGACAGCAGACGCACGGCTGCGCACGGCGTCCATGAACGCCTCGCTCGTCGCGGTCGCCTCCTCTTCGTCTGCCTCGCCGAAGGCGACCTGTTGGGCGAGTTCCTC
>DASSKS010000336.1:0-4290 GCA_035690245.1 Halococcus sp.
TGAAATTCAGGCGTATCTCGACGCCCAGAACGTCAATCCAGTGGCGAGAAAGCGCTACAACGACCACGGCAGAAAACACATTTCGATTGTTCGCAATCGCGCGCTCTGTCTGTACGACCTGCTCAAAGCCGGCGGTGTCACCTTTAATGGCGCGGCGGACCACGGACTCGAAGAATCGGATGAACCCGTTATCATCGCGCTCGCTGCCACACTCCACGACATCGGCCACGTCGTCCACCGCGAGCGCCACCCTTACTACTCGATTCCACTAGCTGCCGACGTGCTCGACCGCCTACTCCCCGAGTTCGGCTGGTACGACACCGAAGCGCGCGTCCGCCTCAAAGGCGAGGTGCTGCACGCGATTCTCTGCCATCACACCCCAGAGGACCCGCTCACCACCGAGGCCGGCGTCGTCCGGGTCTCCGACGCGCTCGACATGGAACGCGGGCGCTCGCGCAAACCCTACGAACAGGGCGGGCGCGGAATCAACACGGTATCGAGTCAGGCGATTCGTGAGGTGAGTCTCCGTCCCGGCGATGGCACTCCGGTACTGGTCGAAATCGAGATGACCGACGCCGCCGGTGTCTATCAAGTCGACTCTCTTTTGAAGGCCAAACTCTCGGGTTCAGGTCTCGAAGACCACATCCGTATCGTCGCCGTCACTACCCGCGACCCGGACGAACAACTCGTCGAGCGCATCGAACTCTAAAGCCCCACTTTTTTAGAGGGGGTCCTCCCTCGCGCCCTTCGGGCACTCGGTCGAACCCCCTCCAAAAACCTGGACTAAAAAAGGCCGCTCGTTCGCCTAACGGCTCACTCGCGGTACAACCACTGGCGCTTTCCGCACCGCAAACCGCCTCCGCACAGCACCGCCGAAGCCCTCACTCCCATTGATCGTTCGCCCTTCATCCGCCGAGGCCCGCACCGCAACCGCACCGTCACCGCCAGGCGGTCGCCGAGGCGCAACCCGCGTCGCCCGAGCACCGAATTTATATCACTGCGGACAGTGCGATGAATATGAACGGCCAACTCGGCACGCGGTTCGCTACCTACCGGGTTAGCCGTCGGGTCCCGTTCCCGCCGGGTGGCCGCTGAGCCACTCCACATTCTCTCACCCGCCCGAACCGTACCGCGTTTAAGCCACCACAGACAGCACTACGTATGAGCGACCACGAAACACAAGAACTCGGCATCACCGAATCGAAGGAGTACGCGACCGGCGACTGGTACGCAGAGGTCGTCCAGAAGGCCGGTCTCGCAGATTACGCACCGATGGGCGGATTCATCGTCACGCGCCCGCGCGGGTACGCCCTCTGGGAAGGAATACAGAACCACCTCGACGGCTGGTTTAAGGAAACTGGGGTACAGAACGCCTACTTCCCGCTGTTCATCCCCGAATCGTATTTGGAGCGCGAAAAGGACATCGTGGAGGGGTTCGACCCCGAGGTGGCGTGGGTGACCGAGGCCGGCAACGACGAATTGGACGAACGCCTCGCCGTCCGCCCCACCAGTGAATCCATCATCACCCCGTTCATGGCCCAGTGGGTCAGGAGCCACCGCGACCTTCCGCTTCGCCTCAACCAGTGGTGTTCGGTGGTGCGCTGGGAGGCAACGGACACCAAACCGTTCTTCCGAACCAAGGAATTTCTCTGGCAGGAGGGCCACACCGCCCACCGCAGCAGTGAAGAAGCGTGGGAGGAGACGATGCAACGGTTGGAGCAGTATCGCCGCCTCCACGAGGAGGTACTCGCAGTCCCGGTACTGGAAGGGCGCAAACCGGAACACGATAAGTTCCCCGGAGCCGACACGACGGCAGCAGTACAGGCGCTCATGCCCGATGGGAAATCACTCCAATCGGCGACGAGTCATTACTTGGGTGACGGGTTCGCCGAGGCGTTCGATCTGACCTACGTCGACGAGGACGAGAAAGAGCACGTCACCCACACCACCTCGTGGGGACTCTCGTGGCGCGCACTCGGCGGCATGGTCATGACTCATTCGGATGACCAAGGACTCGTCCTGCCCCCAGCGCTCGCACCTGAGCAGGTCGTGGTCGTTCCCATCTGGCAAGAGGAGACGAGAGAGGAAGTGCTCGACTACGCCGCAGACCTCGCCGCCGAACTCGACGAGGCAAGCGTCCGGGTCGAACTCGACGACCGCGACGAACGCAATCCCGGCTTCAAGTTCAACGAGTGGGAACTCAAGGGTGTCCCACTCCGCATCGAAATCGGCCCGAACGAGGTCCAAAGTGGGGAAGCGACGCTCGTCCATCGCCCTGATGGCGAATCAGTGGTCGAAGACCGCGAGGGTATCGCTGAAACCGTAGAGGACCACCTCGATACGGTGTTTGCAAAGCTCTATGCCGCCGCTGAGGAGAATCTGGAAGAAAACGTCCGCGAAGCCGAGAGCCGAAACGAGTTGCTGGGAACCATCGGTCAGCACGGCGGCTACGTCAAGACGCCATGGTGTGGCGATGAAGCCTGTGAAAGCGAAATCAAAGACCAAATCGCCGCCGAAATCGTGATGGTTCCCCTAGACCGCAACGAAGAACCAATCGGCGAGACGTGTGCCATCTGTGGCGAAAGCGCGAGTGAGACGGCGTACTTCGCCAAATCCTACTGATCGTCGGTTTCAATACCAACCCCCTTATTTGGTATTAGCACACATTTAGCCCTTCAGGGTCAACCTCTTATTCGTGCCAACGGTAGCGAGTCACATATGGTCAATCATCACCCCTCGGGAGAGCGGTCTTCGGCCACGCCACTCGCCGACCCGACTGAGGCGCGCTCGAACTGCGGCGTCGGCGTCGTCATGGACTTAGACGGTGGAAGTAGTCATTCAATCGTCACGGGCGGCATCGAACTCCTTTCGAATCTCGAACACCGGGGCACGACCGGCGCGGAAGAAAACACCGGCGACGGCGCGGGAATCATGCTGCAAACCCCACGTGAATTCTTCGCCGACGAACTCGCTATCTCGCTTCCCGACACCTACGCCGTCGGTTCGTTGTTCTTCCCGCAGGACGCGGCGGCGCGCGAAGAGTTGCAGAAAACCGTCGAAGACACGTTCACCGAGCACGACCTTTCAGTAGTCCACTGGCGCGAGGTTCCGTCGGATAACTCAGAGTTGGGAAAAACCGCACTCGATTCAGAACCCGCGGTTTATCAGGCATTCGTCACGCCTACCGAAGACCTCAGTACTGAAGAATTCGCCCACCGGCTGTACGTCGGTCGTCGGATGGTCGAGAAAACCGTCGAGGAGCGCAACCCCGATGGGAGTGACCGATTTTACGTCTGTTCACTCGACAGACAAACACTCGTTTACAAGGGACTCCTGAAGGGCGACCAACTCGCCGGCTACTACCCAGACCTCACCGATTCACGGGTGCGCTCAACGTTCGTGATGGTCCATGCGCGCTTTTCGACCAACACGCTCGGCGCGTGGCATCTCGCCCACCCCTACCGAAAAATCGTCCACAACGGCGAAATCAATACTATTAGAGGAAACATCAACTGGATGCGCGCGCGCGAGACCGACATCAGTACGGAAAAATTCGATGTCGATGCAGTCAAGCCGATTATCGCAGACGAGAACCAATCGGACACCGCGAGCGTGGACAACGCGCTCGAAGTGCTCACACAGGCTGGGCGCGACCTGCCCCACGCGCTCAGGATGTTGATTCCCGAAGCGTTCCGAGGTGAGGAACTCGAAATGAGCGACGAGCGCCGAGCCTTCTACGACTATCACGCCTCGTTGAGCGAACCGTGGGATGGCCCTGCACTCGTGGCGGCCACCGATGGAAAACGGGTCGGTGCGGTGCTTGACCGCAACGGCTTTCGGCCTTGTCGATACGACGTGACCACGGACAACCGCCTCGTGATGGCTTCGGAGGCCGGGGCGCTCGATTTGGACCCCGCAGACATTGAAGAACGCGGACGACTCGAACCCGGACAGTTGTTCCTCGCAGACCCAGAGGAAGGCCGGGTCGTGCCCGACGAGGAGGTCTTCGAGAGCCTGACCGACGAGAAGTATGCCGAGTGGGTCGAAGCGGAACAAGTACACCTTACTGACCTCACTGGAGATGCGGCCCACGAACACGCAGACCGCGATTCCGGGGAAGCGGTTTCGGACTTGCGCACCCAGCAGGTGCTCTATGGCTACACCTACGACGAACTCGACAACCTGCTCGAACCGATGGCCCACAAGGGCAAAGACCCAGTTGGGTCGATGGGCGACGACACACCCCTCTCGGTGCTCTCACAGTTCAACCGCCCGCTGTTTACGTACTTC
>DASSKS010000337.1:0-2896 GCA_035690245.1 Halococcus sp.
GCGTCCAGCAGACTCTCTCCAGTGAAACCGACGCGCGCGCACAGGCGATGCAAGTCGAAGCACGCCCCGCAGTGAGCTATGCGGACATCGGCGGCATCGACGACCAGATTCGAGAAGTACGCGAAGCCGTCGAGATGCCACTGCTCGACCCCGAACGGTTCGATACAGTGGGAATCGAGCCGCCGACAGGTGTGCTGTTGCACGGGCCACCGGGCACAGGAAAGACGATGCTCGCAAAGGCCGTCGCCAACGAAACTGATGCAACCTTCATCAAGATGGCCGGCTCCGAATTGGTGCGAAAGTTCATCGGCGAGGGTGCGCGTCTCGTGCGCGACTTATTCGAACTCGCTGCCGAGAACGAACCCGCCGTCATCTTCATCGACGAAATCGACGCCGTTGCCTCTAGAAGGACTGATTCGAAGACCTCCGGCGACGCCGAGGTCCAACGGACGATGACCCAACTCTTAAACGAGATGGATGGCTTCGAAGAACGCGGCGACATCTCGATTATCGCTGCGACCAACCGCTTCGATATGCTCGACGACGCCATCCTCAGGCCCGGTCGGTTCGACCGCCTCATCGAGGTGCCAAAACCCGATGTCGAGGGACGGGAGAAAATCTTCGCCATCCACACTCGCGGGATGAACCTCGCAGAGGATGTCGAGTTCGATGCGCTGGCGGAGATGGCAGACAACTTCAGCGGCGCGGAAATCGAGAGTCTGACCACCGAGGCCGGGATGTTCGCTGTCCGCGATGAGCGTACTGAGGTTCGGATGAGCGACTTCGAAGATGCCTTCGAGAAAGTCATCGAAGACGACTCTCCCGCGGAGCCGGTGGCCTTTCACTGACGCCGAATCGCAATTCTCACCGTGCTGACTCGCGTTTTTCGACCATGAGCACCATCAGAATCGTTTCGGGGACCGGAACCGGGCCGACGGCGATAGCCGCCTACGACACAGCACTCGCCGATGCAGGCGTCCACAACTACAATCTCATCCGTGTTTCGTCGGTGATACCCACCGGAAGCACCATCGAGGTTCTCGATACGGCTCCCGACCTCGGACCAGTTGGGGGAAAACTCACCGTGGTCGAAGCGCGCGCGACGAACGAGGCGGACGCGGGCGCGTGTGCCGGTCTTGGCTGGACGGTCGACGATACCGGTCGGGGTCTCTTCTATGAAGCGTCGGGAACCGATTCCGAACGGATTCGTGAGAGCCTCACAGCGGGGCTGGAATCGGGGCGGAGTCTGCGCGAGTGGTCGTTCGTCGACGAACGAATCGTGACCGAACGCGCCGAGAGCGACAATACGTACACGATGGCGGTCGTCCTCGGAATTTACGGCGAGAGCGAACCTATCCTGTAGCGGGAGGTTTTTGACGCTGCCGCCCGTATCCCGATTATCATTCTCATGAACGATAACATATCCGCGGGACGAACGGCAGTTACAGACGCGGGCCAGCGCGTGAACACGGACATCCCCGACCTCTCGGCCGACCAGCGTCGCGCGCTTCAGGCCGGTCTCGACACCGTCGCCAAAAGAACCCGCGAGTACCTTCCCGACGAGTACATCGTCGGCGCGCATATCGTCGCCGGCACAGACGGCCCGCAGGGCACGATTGCGGTCCAACCACCCATCGGCCATCCCGTCAGTGCCGGATTCACGCCCGATTTCGAAGACGACGAGGGAATCTCGAAAGAAGACCGCGACGAGGTGGCCCGCGGACTCGCCGCGAGCGCTGCCCTCCAGGTCAAACGAGCCGTTTCGGACGCCATCGTCCCGGTCGCCCGCTGAGTCAACTCGTCTGCGCGCTCGGCGGGTCGTAAAACAGCGCGTAGCCGAGCGTCACCAACGCCGGAAGCGCCGCGGTTCCGACCGCCGCCGACAGTGACAGCGCAGAGAGCACGCCAGCAACCCACCCCACAGCGAGCAACACGGGAAGCGCAATCAGCACGCAGTCCGCGGGCGCAACCGTTGGCCGGCGCTCTCGGATGGTTTCGACGACCGATTCCTCGCTGTCGTCGGACTGGCGGAAATAGCTCATCGCATCTCCACCAACGCACGCCAGGTAATTAAATATTATTACTGCGTGCGCAACGTCTGATTCACTTGCCCCAGAAGGGGTCGCGCTGGCGGTGTTTGTCGAGATACACGTGAAGCGCTTCGAGTTCGTCCGCCGGGATGTCATCGGTGAGTTCCTGTTCTAACACCTTCGCGTGTTTTTCGGGGATTTCGGACCAGAGTTCGTCGTCTTCGTGAATCTGTCTACCTACTGTGGGTCCGTCGATGGCGACACTGACTCGCTCGCCCGCCCGCGCCTGTTCGACATCCTCGCCCTGTTCTTGGATGCCTTTGACTTGTCCAATTCGGTTGGGTTCGTTGCCCTTGAACTCCACGACGCGCGCGTTTCGCTTCAAGGTTCCAGTCAGCACTTCGACACCGACCACGGCGGGGTCGTTCTGGCGGAAGGTGTGGTCGGGAAGGAGACGAAAGCGGGCAGGGCGCGAGATGTTTTCGAGGATGGCGTCCTGCTGGCTGCGCTCTCGCTCCTCGATAAACTCCTCGTACTCTTCGACCAGTCGGTAGATGACATCGCTCTCGAAGATTCTGACGCCGTTTTCTTCGGCTTGGTCTGCGGCGTCATCGAGCACATTCGTCGAGAAAGCCAAAACGGTCTTGTGGCGCTCCTCGTCGGCGGTGCTTGCGACGGTCACGTCCCGAGGAGCGACATCGCCGACCTCAGCGCGCACGATGGGGATGTCTGCGTCTTCGAGGGTGTCTGCAACCGCCTCTAGGCTCCCGAGGGTGTCGGCTTTGACCACGACACCTTCTTCTGTGGTGGTGACGCCGATGGCTGCGAGTTCCGCTCTGACCTCCTCGATTACCTCCTCGCGCGAG
>DASSKS010000338.1:0-5894 GCA_035690245.1 Halococcus sp.
CGCGACTGAACACCAACCGCTTTCAATTTTTGGACGCGGTGATACGACGGACGAACCAAAACCGAAACAATGATAAAAATCAACTATTTACGCGAATTCCCTTATGAATCACGGAGACAGTGCTTGAAATCATGACGATGAAACGAATTCCGATTATACTCGTTGCGCTCTGTGCGCTCGCGGGGGCCGCGATTGGCGGGGTTGCCTCGATGCCGGTCGCAGCCCCGAGCGCGTATGCGCCAGCGTCCAGTGGACCGGCGGCGACCGACGCTTCGGTAGTGACGGATACCCCACTAGCGGCACTCGACGGCTCGGTGGCTGCCGACTCGACAGAACGGGTGAGCGACTGTGACCTCGTAGATATCGACGGCAACGACAACACGATTGCGGTCAACATCAGCGCCAACACGACCGCTGGCGATGGCGTATCCATCCAGTACCACTGCGAGGCGGACAACGCTGTGACCGTTGACCACGACCTCATCGACGTTGACGGCCACAACAATGCAGTGACCGTCGCCGTACAGGTCGAAAACGGCGCAATCATCTTCGGCGAAAACGGGAGTGCCACCGACAAAAACGGGCTGCACGTCGCACTCAACTGCGGAGGTGGCACGCTTGCCGATTGTGACGCGGTCGATATCGACGGCACCAACAACTCGGTAACGCTCATCGTGCGAAGCGACGACGGACAGACCGTCCACGAGTTCGGTGCCGTGCAGGCTGAGAGCGAACTCGGCGAGAATGACGAGGACGACGACGGTGACGGCGCTGTCGATGAGGATGACGAGGACCACGAAGGTCCATCGAACGACGATGACGACGGCGATGGCTGCATCGATGAAGACGACGAACCAGACGACGGCGACGACGGGGCCGATGATTTCGCCGGCAACGCAGAAGACGACGACGACGGCGACGGCTGTGTGGATGAAGACGACGAAGCGGACAGCGGAAACTCGGACGACATCGACAACGACGGCGACGGCGCAGTTGACGAAGACGACGAGGAGAGTTTTCCTGAGGGGAATACGGATAGTTAAAGGAATCGCAACCTCACCCACCGTTTCTGCGTTTTCGAATGTTCGTTACATAGGTATAAGTCGGTCGCGGGCGGCAGTCGATTCATGTCGGAGTCAGAACGCGACGTGGCTACCGAGCGGTACCGACACCGCCCGGAGACTATCATCACCGACCGGGGCGACGGACCAGCCGTGGTGTTCGCCCACGGAACGCTGATGGACCGGACGATGTTCGACCCACAAATCGAGGCGCTCTGTGAGGAGTATCGAACCGTGGCCTACGACCTTCGAGCGCGAACCGACCAGTACGCGCAAGCCTACGACCTCTATGACCTCGCTGACGACGCGGCTGCGCTGACCGACGCGCTCGACATCGACTCATTTGTGCTCTGTGGGATGTCGATGGGCGGGTTCATGGCGCTACGTTTCGCAGAACGCTATCCCGACCAGTTAGACGGCGTGGTTCTCATCGATGCGATTGCAGAGCCACACACCGAAAACGAACAAGAACAGTACGGCGAGATGGCAGCACTGGCGCGTGAGGAGGGTGCGTTCTCGGAATTCATGGTCGATGTCGCCAAAAACGAACTCTTCGGAGAAACGACCTTAGCGGAAAACCAAGAACTCGTCGGGCACTGGGTCGAGCGCTGGTGGACCTATCCCACAGAAGCGTTCTATCACGAGATGCACTCGTGGCTCTCCCGCCCAGACTTCACCGACGAACTATCGGGCATCGACGTTCCAGTCCTCTCGATTCACGGTAAAGAGGACATCTCGCTCGAACCCGAACGAACCGAGTCGATGCTCGAAGCACTCCCCGATGCCCGCCAAGAACTGATTCCAGCAGCCGGTCATAGTTCGAACGTCGAAAACCCGAAGGCAGTGAACGACGCCCTCCGGTCGTTTCTTGAGAAGATTTATTGACACAACCTCCTGGTACGGCTACCGAACTCGTGTGATTCGGCGGCGAAGTCGGTCTGTGTTTGGTTCCTGAACCTCCTGACTCACGAACGCGAAAAGAGAAGGGTTGTTGTTTGTCTAAGCGCTCGGTGGGACATGGCTCCCGACCGCGTGACGGTTTCACTCACCGACGACGCGCGAACCGCCCTCGAAACGCTCATCGACCGTACAGAAAAGGACCAGAGCGAACTCATCCGGGAGGCGCTCACGTTCTATGCCGCAAATTTCGGCGCGGCAACCGCCAATGCGAGCGCTAATCTGGAGGAGTACCACCGAATGCTCACGGGTGGCGAACACGTCCTCCTCGATGTCGATTTCCTCCATTGTTTTCTTCAGTACGTCGAAACCGACCCCGGCGTGCCCGACCCGGAGTTTCTCGACTGTGCTGACCGTGTCTCGGAATACCACGTAAACGAGTACCAAAACCGCTTTTCCAGCCTTGGCGAACTGCTCGATTGGCTCTCGTTCTGTGGCTTTCTCACCGTTCGAGAGACCGACGAGGACACCTATCACGTCGTCTTCCCGTCCGAAGCGGTGAAGTGGTTCATGCTTCGGTTCATCGAACGCAGCACTGCGAACTTCGAGTTCACCATCGATATCGACGAGGGCGTTGCGAAAGCGCTGTTGACCGAACGCCGTGAGTCATCGTAATTCACAGCAGTTCATACATCGTCACACGGTATGCACGCTGCTCACAACAACCCTTTTTTATCTTTCAGGGTGTGGTCGAGTCACGAGGTAGCTTACCAGTGGGACTCATACAACGGTTGAAGACAATCGGTCCGGGGGCGATGGTCGCCGCAGCGTTCATCGGACCGGGTACCGTGACGACTGCGAGCATCACGGGCGCACGATTCGGGTACGCACTCGTCTGGACCATCGTTTTTTCGATTATCGCAACCATCATCCTCCAAGAGATGAGCGCCCGTCTCGGTCTCATCTCCCGGAATGGACTCGGCGAGGCGCTCCACGAACAGTTCGACAACGAGTTCGCCAAGTGGGGGTCAATCGTACTCGTCGTTGCCGCCATTGGGGTCGGCACCGCCGCCTACGAAGCGGGAAACATCGTCGGCGGGGCCGCCGGTCTGGAGACGATTACGGGGGTGGATTCGATGGTCTGGGCTATCCTGATAACGATTGTCGCTGGCGCACTCCTCTATACGGGAAAATACGCAGTAATCGAGCGCGCACTCGTCGGTCTGGTCATCATCATGGCAGTCGCGTTCGTTGGCTCGGCTGTACTCATCGGCCCGGACCTCGGCGCGCTCGCGCTCGGATTCGTTCCGGGAATCCCCGAGGGGGCGCTGATTCTCGTCACTGGACTCATCGGAACGACTGTCGTCGGCTACAACCTTTTCTTACACGCAAGCAATGTCCAAGAGCGGTGGGCTGGGCCAGAGAACCTCGGAGACTGTCGCACTGATACCGTATTGTCGATCATCGTCGGCGGCATTATCACAATCGCAGTACTCATCACGGCAGCCGCCGCGTTTCCAACTGGTACTGCAATCTCGAACGTGGGGCGGATGGCCGAACAGCTCCGCCCTATCGCCGGTCCCTATGCGACAGTGCTCTTTAGCATCGGTCTGTTTGCGGCTGGGTTTACCAGTGCAACGACCGCCCCTCTGGCGGGTGCGTATGCCACGGCGGGCGCGCTCGGGTGGGAGACTGACCTTGCCGGCACGCGGTTTCGGGCGATATGGGGAGTCATCATCCTCGTCGGCTTCATCTCGGCCCTGCTCGGTGGGAGTCCCGTCGAAATCATCCTGTTTGCACAGGTCATCAACGGTATCTTGCTCCCAATCGTCGCGGTCTTTCTCATCGTCGCGATGAACTCCGATAAATTGCTGGACGACTACACTAACAACACGCCGGCGAACGTTCTCGGCGGAATTGTCGTGATAATCGTCGTCTGGCTCGGAATCCGAACGCTGCTCACCGTACTGGGGGTGCTTTGAAAATGACACAGACTACGCGACTCGGCGTCGATGTCGGTGGAACGTTCACGGACGTGGTATTGCTGACTGGAACGGACCTCACCACCGCGAAGGTACCAAGCACCGAAGACCAGAGCGTCGGCGTCATCGATGGCATCGAAAAAGCCTGCGAAGAGGCCAACCTTGCTCCAGGAGACATCGATTCGTTCACCCACGGAATGACGGTCTCGGTCAACGCACTCCTCGAAGAGACGGGCGCGAAGACGGCACTCGTCACGACCGACGGGTTCCGCGACGTACTCGAAATCGGTCGGCAGGACCGGCCCGCGCTCTATGACCTCTCTGTGGAAAAACCAACACCGCTCGTCCCCCGTCGTCGCCGCTACGAACTCACAGAACGCGCGACCGTCGATGGCATCGAGAAACCAGTCGACGAAGACGAGGTGCGCGAACTCGCTACGCAACTCGATGAGGACACAGAAAGCGTCGCGGTCTGCTTGCTTCATGCCTATGCCCACCCAGAAAACGAAAAACTCGTCGCCGAGATACTCCGCGAGGAGTGCGATACTCACATCTCGGTTTCACACGAGGTGCTCGCGGAGTTCCGCGAGTACGAGCGAACCGCAACGACGGTCACTGACGCATACGTCACACCGACAATCGACGACTATTTATCACAACTCGAATCGCGTACCGATACCCTTAGCGTGCCCACACCGCGGGTGATGCAGTCGAACGGGGGAATTGCCAACCCCGCCACTGTGCGAGAGCGTGCGGTGACAACCGTCTTGTCAGGTCCGGCAGCGGGTGTCGTCGGTGCTGAAACGACCGCGACCGAGTATGTGAGCGGTCTTCGCGGACTCATCACGTTCGACATGGGTGGGACCTCCTCGGATGTGAGTCTCGTCCGCGATGGGGATATCGAGCGCACGACCGACACAACCATCGGCGGTCGTCCCATCGGTGTGCCGATGGTCGACCTCACGACTGTCGGGGCTGGCGGTGGGTCGGTCGCGTGGGTCGACTCTGGAGGAGCACTCAGAGTCGGTCCCGAGAGCGCGGGTGCCGACCCCGGACCCGCCTGCTACGGTCGCGGTGGAACTCGTCCAACAGTGACGGATGCGAGCGTCGTCCTCGGCTACATCGGCGGGAGTTCGGCTTTGGGAGGCGAACTCGAACTCGACGAGGACGCAGCCAATGAAGCACTCGAAGACCTCGCAGGCGAGGCAGGCCTCGAAGACGCGCTTGCCGCCGCCCGTGGGGTCTATCGAGTGGCGAACGCGACGATGACCCGTACCATCCGTTCGGTGACCGTCGAGCGTGGTCACGACCCGCGCCGGTTCGGATTGGTTGCCTTCGGGGGCGCAGGACCGATGCACGCGGCTGCGCTCGCCGACGCGCTCGACATAGAGCACGTGGTCGTCCCACGCGCCTGCGGGGTGCTCTCGGCGTATGGATTGCTCGCGGCCGACGAGAAACACGACGCCGTGCGAACCTATCGGACACCACTCGATGAACTCGCTGTCGAAGCCGTCGAAGATGCCTATGACGACCTTACTAAAGAGGTGCAAGCCGACACGTCCGACCCGCAGGCCGCCAGTATCGAACGCGCCGCGGACTGTCGGTACGTCGGCCAGAGCTTCGAACTCACCGTCCCGGTGGATGAACCCGTCGAACCTGCGGACCTCGAAGACCGATTTCACGCCGCCCACGAGAGCGCCTACGGCTACCGGATGGACGATGCGGTCGAACTCGTCAACCTACGGGTGACGGCGACCATCGAACGCGAGTCAACAACCCCAACCTATGTGGGCGAAGGCGACCCAGAAAAGGAGTGTCGAACGGCGTTCTTCGAAAGCGACAGTCACGAAACGCCGGTTTACGCGCGCGAAGCACTCACCTCCGAACGCGAACTCGACGGGCCAGCGATTCTCGAAGGGAACGAGAGCACTATCGTCGTTCCACCGGCATGGGT
>DASSKS010000339.1:0-3164 GCA_035690245.1 Halococcus sp.
TACTCGTCGGGTGCGCTTCACTCGTGGTTCGAAACGGCAAAGCCGTTTCGTCACTGAGCGGGACCTTCGGTCCCGCGAGGTCCAAAAGAGCCTTCGGCTCTTTTGAAGATCACGAAAGGCGCGAAGCGCCTTTCGAACGACCTCGCCCTTCATCCGCCAGGAACCGCACCGCTACCGCAACCGCATTTGCTCGCGCGCTCGGCTGCGCCGAGACGCACTCGCGCCGCAGGCTCCCGACATATCTACATAATTCTCAATTACAAAACAACGGTCAAGAGTGGCTGGAACAATCGAATTTTTCAGTCTCCATCGCGTATTCTGCGGCAGTGTCGGAGACAGCCGGAAGCTCACTGAGCCTCTTCAAAAACCGCGAGTTCCTCGCCCTCTCTAGCACCGCGTTCGCGCGCAGCCAAGCCTTCTCGACCATTCTCATCGCGCTCGCGCTGTATGCCGACATCTTCGGGACGACCAGCACTGTTGAAGGACTATTCGGCACGGCGTTCGCGCTCATCCAGTTGATAATCGTCCTCCCAGTCGGGCGCGCGGTCGATATCCACAACGCGAAGCGATTTCTGGTCGCTGGATTGCTCATCAACATCCTCGCGTTCGTCGGCTTCGCGCTCGTGGACAGCGCGACAGACGTAATCCTCGTCCGCATCGTTCAGGGCGCGGGCGCGAGCATCCTCTGGATAACCGGCTCTGCAATCGTCGGCGAACTCAGCCCCGGCGATTCGCGAGGGAGATGGCTCGGCACCTACAACCAAGTCGGCGCGTTTTCGAGCCTCGCGGGCGACCTCGTCGGCGGTTTCCTCCTCTTTGCCTACGGCTTTCAGTTCACCTTCGCGGTGCTCTCGGTGGTGACGATTCTCGCAACCCTCACGGTCTTCGCCTTCCTGCGCGACAACCCCGGCGGGAAGACCGACCCCGAGGAATCCACCGGACTCGAAACCCTCAGAACGCTCCTCGATAGGGCCACAATCCGCGCGCTCGTGGTCTTCCGTATTGGCTTCGGCTTCGGCAAAATGGCCGTCATCATCTTCCTCCCGATTTACGCCCACACCGAGTTCGGCATGAATCCACTGCTGGTCGGCGGCATTCTCGCCGGTGGAAAGCTCACGAAATCACTGCTTCAAGGAGTCGTCGGAAGCTACACCGACCGCGTGGGCCATAGACACCACTTCGTCATCGCGGGCGCGCTCACCTACGGTCTCGGGACGGCGATGGTTCCGTTCGCAGAATACGCAAACGGACTGATTCCCGCTGTCTCGCTCTCGGGGTTCGGCCAGTCGGTGACGCTTGCGCCCGCCTTTTTCGTGCTCTTTGCGGCGTATGCGGTCATCGGCGTCGCGGATAGTCTCAGACTTCCCGCGAGCATGGCGCTGTTCGTCGAGGAGGGCGAGCGCTTCGACGCCGTCGCGGCCAGCCTCTCGCTGCGCTCTATCGCGTGGAAAATCGGCGAGGTCGTCGGTCCCTTCACCGTTGGAGCTATCTGGGACGCTACCTCGGTATTTACCGCCTTCTTCACCGCTGCCGGGTTCATTGTCGTCTCCACAGGCGTATTCGTCTTACTCTACAACACCGACCCTACTCCCGACGTATCGCTCGTACCGGGTGATTGAGGTGAGAAACTATGACATGGGTATCAAATTCCGCCCCACTCTTCTGCCCGGTCCACAAGGTTCATAGGCGACACTGACCAACCAGTCAGTAAGGACCACTCATGTACCGATTCACCTCATCTCCAATGAGAACAAAGAGACGCAGCGAACCCCTCGCTCGTCGTTTGGCTTCGCTACTGAACAGACATATAGACCGCGCGCGCTCACAGCCGGAGGAACCGATATAAATGGGTCTGGCAGACAGACTCGACATCGACAGGCGGGTCATGACGCTCGGACTCGCCCGGATGGTGGATTCGTTCGGGAACTCCTTTCTCGTCGTCGTCCTGCCGCTGTATATCGCAAGCGGCGTCGTCAGCGGGGAGTTCTTCGGGCTGACGACATCACTGATTATCGGCATCATCCTCTCGATGTTCGGCTTTTTCAACAGCATCGGCCAGCCGTTCGCCGGGCGGCTTTCCGACCGCATGGGCAAACGAAAGGAGTTTGTACTAGCTGGTCTCGGAATCCTCGCGGTGGCGACGTTCACGTACACGCTCGTCGATAGTTACACGTCGGTCATCGTCATCCGCGCGGTTCAAGGTCTCGGTGTTGCACTCACGATTCCGGCAGTAATCGCGCTCGTGGACGAGTACGCTGGCGGGGCCGGCAGGCGTGGCGGCAACATGGGGACGTACAACACGTTCCGACTCATCGGCTTCGGTGGCGGTCCCGTCGTCTCGGGTGTCGTGCTGGCTGCGGCCCCCTATACGTTCACCATCGCCGGATTCACGTTGGAAATCGCCAAGTTCGAGTCGGCCTTTTACATCGCAGCGCTCGGCACGCTCATCAGCTTCGTGCTCGTGGGGCTGTTCGTTTATGACCCGGAGGAGACCGAAGCGACCGCCGCTGACGAACTCGAAATCTCGATTTTCTCACACGACGCGAAACAGACGTTGGACCCGGTGTTCACGCTCGCGGTCGCCTCGCTGTTCGTCGCCATCGGCATTGCGCTGCTCACGACGCTCGAACCGGAGGTGAACGCCCGCCTCGACCAAGGAGCGACGCTGTTCGGCATCGAGTTTGCGGCGTTCGTCGTCTCACAAGCAGTGCTCCAGATTCCGATTGGTTCTGCGAGCGACCGCTACGGACGCAAACCGTTCATCTTCTGGGGGTTGGTCCTCCTGATTCCCGCGACGCTCGCCCAAGGGCTGGTCACGGAACCGTGGGAGATGATTATCGCCCGCCTTGCACAGGGTGTTGGCGGGGCGATGGAGTTCGCGCCGGCACTCGCGCTCGCGGGCGACTTCGCAAAGAAGGGCCAGTCAGGAACCACGCTGTCGCTGATTACGATGACCTTTGGACTGGGGGTCGCCATCGGCCCGCTCGCCGCTGGCTACCTGATTCGATTCGGGTACACCGTTCCGTTCGCGTTCGGTGCGGCCCTCGTTGCGGTCGGTGCGGTGCTCGTCGCTACACAGGTGTATGACCCAGAGATAACATCGGATGAGTCAACACCATCGGGACAATCCGCGCCACAGGATTGACTCCCACCGGTTCGGGACT
>DASSKS010000340.1:0-6577 GCA_035690245.1 Halococcus sp.
ATTTCGGGGGTTCCTTTGGTTACTGATACCGTCACTTTATCGCCGAGTCCGGCCTTCGGATGGCGATTCTTGGTGCCGGTGTAGCCAGAGACGCTGATGACGCGCAACTGGCGCGCACCCGTGTTGTCCGCACACGTCACGAGCGAACCTTTTTCGAGGCCCTGCGTGACATCAGCCGTGAGTGCTTCCATCAGCGCTCACCTCCCGACTGCTCGGGTGCGCGCTCGTCGGAGGCACCCTCGGTGATGTCGCTCAGTGCGGCCTCCGATTCCGCATCGGATGGCCCGGAGAGGCTGCTCGCGCCGAGGTCGCGCGTCGTATCGAGTCGCCCGACGACGACGTGTGATTTGGTCTTCGAGAGCGGGCGTGTCTCTGCGATTCGGACTGCCTCACCCACCGAGAGGTCGAGGCAGTCGGGCGCGTGCGCTGGCGTGCGCGAGCGCCGTTTCATCGCTCTGTCGTATTTCGGTACTGTCACGTCGTACTCGCGTTCGACGATGACCGTCCTATCCATGTCCGTCGAGGCGACCATCCCATCGAGCGTCCCGCCGCGCACGGACAGCGTGCCGTGGAACGGACAGTTCGGGTCCTCGCAGGTCGCCGCTGGTTCGTCTACGTTTAATCCTAACGCCATTTCGAATCACCTGTTTGTTCTGTTCGTCGGGCCGGTTTCGCAACCAGCCGCTTCCCGTCGACCGTCACATACGCTTCCGCCGATTCGGGGGCATACGTGAGGTCTGCGGGCGCGACGGATTCACTCGTGAGCGCGAACTCGAACGTCGCGCCGTCTTTCGGTACTTGCTTCACTCGGTCGTCCGTTTCTACCAACAGCGTTTTCTCGGTCTCGTGGACGACTCGCCCCTCGATACCGTCGAAGCCTGAATGTCGGGCGTCTGCGACCCGCGTGTGCAGGCCACAGAGTTCGTGTCGCACGAGTGTTTCTGCGGTAAGCGCCATCACTCCACCTCGCCCTCATTGAGGTCGCCTTCCTCGCGCCGAATGGTCTTGAGTCGGGCGATGGTGCGCCGAAGCTCCTTGATGCGACCGGGGTCCTCGGGTGCGCCACCGGCGGCCTGCACAGCTCTGGAGTTCAGGAGTTCAGTTTCAAGTTCGTCGAGTTCGACCTCGCGCTCTGCGGGCGTCATATCACGAATTTCTGCGGCGTAGAGAATCGCCATCAGCTCTCACCCTCCAGTTCGTCTCCGGCATCGATATCCTCTACGCCATCTTTGATGCGTTCGGCGAACGCTTCGCCGACACCCTCTGCTTCTGCGAGGTCGTCTTCGCTTGCCGCCCGCACGTCCTCGATGGTTTCGAAGCCAGCCGCAGAAAGCGCCTCGGCTTTGGCCTCGCCAACGCCGTCGATGACTGTGAGGTCGGTGCCGGCTTCGGTCTCAACAGACTGTTCTACTTCCTCGATATCGGCTTCGGCGTCCGTTTCTGCCGTCTCGCTCGAATCCATCTCGTCGAGAATCGCCTCGGCGTCGGCTTCGGTTTCTGGGGAGAGTTCTTCACCGACATCGGCTTCGTCCGTTTCGGCTTCTGCGCCCGAGTGTGCGGCGGACGTTTCGGCCGCCGCTTCGGCTTCGAGTGCTTCCTCAACGACTTCTTCGTCTGCGGTTTCGGTGGTTCCTGCCGCACCCGCTTCCTCAGTCACCTCGAAGTCCCCCTCCGTGTCGGACTGTTCAGGTCCGGCGACTGGCTCACCCTCCGCGGGTTCGCCAGAGAGTAGGGCCTCGACCTCGTCTTCTTCGATGTCTTCGGGCACGAGTGCCTCGGTGTCTACGTCCTCTCGGATGCGGAAGTCGTCGGGCAGGTCCGCGTTCGGCGGGATGATTTTGACTGTCACGCCAATCGTCCCGAGTTTCATCACCGCGACACCCTCGCCACGGTCCACGAGCGACTGGGACGGTTCGCCGTTGTGCTTGATGTACCCACGATTGAACTTCTCGTCGCGCGAGCGCGCGCCCGTCACTTTGCCATTGAGGGTGATTTCGGCACCGCGCGCGCCGGCGTCCATGATGCGGTCGATGGTGGTGTGGCCGGCCTTGCGGAAGTACCAGCCCCGTTCGAGGGCGTTTGCCAGCCGGTCGGCGACGATTTGGGCATTGAGGTCGGGTTCTTCGACTTCTTGGACATCGATTTGTGGGTCGTCAAGGTCGAATCGGTTTTCGAGTTCGCTCGTGACCGCTCGGATGTTCTTCCCGCCCTTGCCGATGACCATGCCCGGTTTTTCGGCTCTGAGCACGATTTGGGTGCCCATCGGGGTCTTTGCGAGGTCCATCCCGCCATACCCCGCTCGACCCAACTCCTCGGCGAAGAACTCGTCTATCTGGGTGCGCTGCATCCCGTCCTCGATAAACTGTTGTTCTGTCGCCATTAGCTCTCCTCCTCTTCGGGTTCTTCGACGATTATTTCGACATCCACTTCAGGAGTGTTCCACGCGGTTGCCCGGCCCATCGCACGGGGTTTGCGGCCCTGCGATTCGCCGACTTTGTGGGCAGCGACGTGTGAAATCACCATCGAATCGGGTTCGAAACCCCCGTGTTCTGCGTTCGCACCCACGTTTTCGAGCAAATCGAGGAAGGCTCCAGAGGCTTTCTCAGGATAGCGACCGGCGTCCCAGCCGTCGATGTCGCTTCGGTGACCCACACCTGTGTTGTGCGAGCGAAACGGCACCGACCGTTCACCGGCGATGACGGCTTCGAGATACTCGCGCGCATCCCCGACTGTTCGGCCCTTGATTTCGCGGGCGATTTCCTTGCTGTGCTTGTGGCTCATGTGGCGCTCCCGAAGCATGGCTTTCGCCGTTCGTTCGGGGTCTGCGTCCACGCTGTAACTGATTCCCATTACGTTAGTAGTTGTACTCATTTGAGCGGCACGAACTTCGAGGAACGTGTCGCGCCGATTCCTGCCTGGCCGTGTTCGACCGACTGCCGGGTGAGTTGGAACTCGCCCAAGTAATGGCCGAGCATCTCGGGTTCGACGCGCACCCGTTCGAAGTCCTGTCCGTTGTGAACGGCGAACGTCTTCCCGACGAACTCAGGGAGCACCGGCATATCGCGCAGATGCGTCCGAATCGGGTCGTTCGCGGTCTCCTCGTCGCCCTTACCTTTGGCTTTCTCGACGAGTTTCTCCTTTTCGACCGAGAGACCGCGTTCGATGCTGCGGCGCTTTCGCGCGGGCAGCAGGTCTGCGACCTCCTCGATGTCCATGTCCTGTAACTCCTCCATCGTATGGCCGCGGTAGGTGAACTCTCCCTCGCGGCCGGTTCTGTAATCCGAACTCATGATTATTTCCTCCCCGTCCGCCGCGAGGCGATGTCGCCCACTTTTCGACCGGGTGGGGCGTCACGTGAAACGCTCTTTGGCTGGCCGGGGTGTTGACGACCGCCCCCACCGAACGGGTGGTCGGTGGCGTTCATCGCTACCCCACGAACGCGGGGCCACTTCGTCCCCCGCGCGCGCATTTTGTGGTATTTGTTGCCAGCTTTCACGAACGGTTTTTCCGTGCGACCGCCGCCTGCGACCACACCAATCGTCGCGCGACACTGCGGACTGAGGCGTTTGATTTCGCCGCTCGGTAACTGGACGACGGCGGCCTGCCGGTCGTGGGTGATGAGTGTCGCGTTCACGCCCGACGAGCGCGCGAACTTCCCGCCGTCGCCCGCCTGACTCTCGACGTTACACACCGGAATCCCCTCGGGGATTTCTGCGAGCGGAAGCGTGTTGCCGGCCTTGATTTCCGCCGACACACCCACTTGAATCTCCTCGCCGACGCCGATTCCCTCGGGTGCGAGCACCAATCGCTGGTCGCCGTCCTCGAACTCCACCGCCGCCACGGGCGCGCTCCGGGCCGGGTCGTGTTCGATATCAACTACTGTCCCCGAAATCACATCGCTCTCTTCGACAGTTCGATGGGAGAGGTTCGCCTTGTACCGATGGGAGGGCGCGCGGAAGGTTGGCGTCCCTCGACCGCGCCGTTGGCCCTGAATTCTTCGACCCATCTCAGAACACCCCGATGCGCGAGGCAACGTCCTGTGCGTCGTCGCCCTCGCCGAGCGTCACAGTTGCCTTCTTCTCACCCTGTGGTGTGACCTGTGTGTTCACGTCCGTGAGCGAGACATCGAAGCGCTCCTCGATTTCCTCTTTGATTTCTGGTTTCGTCGCATCCAGCGCGACGGCGAACTGGAGCTTGTTTCGATAGTCCATCTCGTTCATCGCCTTCTCGGTGACGTGTGGATACCTGACTTTACTCATCTGTCTGCCACCTCCTCGATGGCGCTCTCGGTCCAAATCGTCAATCGGCCCGACTGTGTGCCCGGCGCTAAGTCTTCGGTGTTGACTTCCCGCGCAGTGGCAACGTCCGCCCCTGCGAGATTTCTGGCCGCCCGCGAGGGTTCGCCGCTCGTGACGAACAGAATCGACTTCGGGCGCTTGTACTTCCGTCCGCGCGTCGTGCCGCGGCCAGCCCGAATCGTCTTGTTCTCCGCGCGCTCGATATCCGCAGCAACGCCGAGCGATTCGAGCAATTCGGCGACTTCTCCGGTTTTCACGAGTTCCTCAAACTCATCACTCACCACGAGCGGGAGATCGGCATCGAACTGATGACCGCGCTCCGTTACCAACTCGGCATCACCAGTGGCCGCGATTGCGCTGCGCGTTGCGAGTTTTCGCTCCTTTTTGTTGACCTTCTGCGAGCGGTCCTTTTCCTCTTTGGGGGGGTGAGCGGGCCGACCGCCCACGGTCTGGGGAACGCGCCGTCCCTGCCCGTTCGAGCGCGGGACGTGTGCCATGCCGCGACCGCTACCGAACGATTCGGCGGGTGTGCGCATCCCGGCATAGTCGTCCGCGCCGTGGTCCTGTGCTCGATTCGCCTGCGCGGCGCGTACCGCCCGACCGATGAGGTCGGGTCGATAGGGCGTCTCGAACACCTCGGGGAGTTCGATGTCGCCCGCGTCCGCGCCGTCGGTATCGTAGATTGTCGTACTCATTGTCCTTGGTTCGAGGCTGTCGAGACGTAGCGCACCTCGGGGTCGAGGCGCGGTTGGTCACCCGGTCGAATCGCCGGTCGGAACCTGATGAGGCGCTGGTCCGGGCCGGGAAGCGATCCCTTGATGAGAGCGTATGGGCCATCGACTTCGCCGTAGCCCACAAACCCGCCCTCGGGCGAGGCGTCCGCGCCGTCGCCGACGCTCACGAGCCGTTTGTTTAATTCTGTTCGCTGGTGATACCCCGTCTGGCCCTGTTGCGGGACCGTCGAGCGCACACGCGAAGGGTTCCACGGGCCGAGGTTGCCGATTCTTCGTCGGAAGCCCTGTCGGGCGTGTTTACCCTTGCGTTTCTGGACGCCCCAGCGCTTGACTGGCCCTTGCGTTCCTTTCCCTTTGGTGACGCCCGCGGCGTCCATATATTCGCCGGGGCGGAACACCTCGGTCAAGTTGTGTTCGCCCCCGCCCTCGATGAGGTCGAGACCGAACTCGATGCGCTCGGATAGGCTAGAACCGCCGATGCGCGTCTCCATTACGTCTGGGCGCTTTTTCGGGATGTTTTCCATCTCGCCCGGAACGGTGTGGGTGATGGCGCGTATCTCCGCGATATCGCCATTTTCAACTGTATCCTCGAACGTACCGGGGTCGCTTTCGCCGTCCGGAACGTCGAGCGCTCGCTCTAAGTCCTCGTGGGTCTCGTCGGTCCACGTCTCGGTGAGCGGACGCAATCCATAGGGAGTCTGTTCGTAGGCTCTGAGCGCAACCGCGCGCATCGGGGGGATTTCGACCACGGTGACAGGAACCGTCTGTTCCATCCCTTCGCGTGGTGAGTTCGCCGCGTCGTCTATCATCACGACGTGGCTCATGCCGGCCTTGTAGCCGGCGAATCCCTGAAGCCCAGGCTGTCCATCGTCGTCGGGCCACGAGCCAAAGCGCGGGACTTCACTGCTCGCGCGCTTTCGCGGCCCGTAGCCCAGCGAGCCTTTGCGTGGTCTGTGTGGTTGTACCATGTCTTGCTACCTCCGTAGGGTCAGGCAGGCGAGGCTTGCGAACACCGCCTCCTCGGTTCGCACGACCTCGCTGCCCTGATTCGGAACCGTGTTGAGCCAGCGGTCGAACCCGTGGTCCGAATCGCTCGCCACCGACTTCTCATCGATGCCGAGCATGGCCGGCAGCCCTCGCTCGGGCGCGCCGAAGGCGACGGTCATCCCATCGCTGGTTTGCCCGGCCAGCCGTCCGAGTCGCCCTGTCGTCAGTGCCTCTCCGTGGCGCGACGTAGCGACCCGGAGACCGGCGTCCTCACGGCCGAGTGCTGCCGAGAGGTCCGCGCGCTTGACGACGAAACCCGGTGCGGGTTCGTCAACGATTCGCGCGCGGACCGGTTCTCTCGAAGATATCCTGACGGTCACGCGCTCTCGCTCGTCTGCCTCCATTCCCGAAGGCATGACGAGCGAGATCGGGTGTTGCAGGCCGCAATTGACCCGAACGCGCCCATCAGGGCCGACCTCGGTCACGATTCCCTGTCTTAACGACCCCGAATTCTGGGATTCGGAGCCGGTCTGTGAAACGGTGCGAAGCGGCGGCAAG
>DASSKS010000341.1:0-5340 GCA_035690245.1 Halococcus sp.
CCACGAGGACTGCGCCGAGGTAGGCGTTCGATGTGTGAAACGCCCGAAACGCTGCATCCGTTGTCTGCTGATAATGAAGACGAACAACCGCCCAGAGGAACATAGCTCCAACACCCACACTGGTTAATGCGTACAACCATCCGAGTGCTGGTAAGGCGGTCATCGCTGCCGCCACAGCGAGCGTCGCAGCGAGATACCAGACGATGTGCCGTCGTGTCGTCGTCTCGCCGCGCACGACTGGCATCATCGGGAATCCACCGCGCTCGTAATCCTCCTTGTATGCAAGCGCGAGGTTGTAGAAGTGCGCTGGCGTCCACATGAAGATCAACAATCCAAGGGCGATTGCTCCGAAGCCGACAGTGCCAGTGACGGCGGCCCAGCCGATGAATGCCGGGAGTACACCTGCGAAACCGCCGATAACCGTATTGTGAGGAGTATTCGGTTTCAACAGGACTGTATACACAACTGAATAGAAGAGAATCGCCGTGAGACCAAGGATCGCGGCAAGCCGATTGACCGACGCGAACAGGACGAGCGATGCACCCGTTAGGAGAAGCCCGAACAAGACTGCATTGCGAACCGATACGAAGTCCACAGCAAGCGGCCGGTCGTTCGTCCGTTGCATTCGTCGGTCAGTCTCACGTTCGAGGACGTGATTGAACGTTCCTGCCGCACCGATTGCGAGAACGCCACCGACCAGCGTCGCCATGACGACGCGAGAGGTGAGATTCGGCCCGCCCGCAAGTGCCATTGCCGCCACGGCGACGAGACACAGTAGCCACATCAACCGGGGCTTCATCAACCGAACGTACGCTGTCACGGTCAGCCTCATACGCCGAAGCGGATCATCGCCCCACGTCGGAATCGTCGGCTGGATACTCACATCAAGTGGGTCTGCAATTGGAACGGGACCATTCGGCAGAACCGCAGGGTCGTCGTCTGGGATGCCTGTTTTGGCCTCTAACGTCCACGTAAGTGCAGCAAGTACCCCACCGAAGATGATGAGACCAGCCGCGAGGTGGACAGTAGCTGCGGCAAGTGACACGCCAGCGAGCGTTACGAGAGTAGTTTGCGGTCCGGTGGTAGCGATAACCACACCGAGCAACGCTTGCGCCGGATAAAGGAGAACGGCGACCCCGAGTGCAGCCAAGACCCGGCGCGAAGATCGATCACGAAGAGCCACAACCCCAGTAAAGAACACGAGTAGTCCGACGAGGAATGCGACTACGCGGTGTCCCGCCACCACCCAGCTCTCGGACGAGATGGGAATTGTCGATCCATCGCTACAGATCGGCCACGTAGAACAGGTCGCGGCTGCATCGGTAACAGTGGCCGTCGCGCCAATGACCAATAGAAGATATACTCCCATCGCTGTCGCGGCGAGTAATCCAGTGCAGCGCGAGCATGGACGAGAGTAGGGTAGGCCCTTCATTCAATTGATTCGTACTTACGCATGAATTCGATAGCGGAATCCTTCGCATCATCGAGACTCTCGACGATTCCGAGTTCTTCTCGGTGTTCGCCCGTCGTCCAGACGAGAAATCCCCATCCGCCGAACTTGTCTGGTTCTTGAACGCGGGTAATGCGGACAAGGAGATCTCGGTCGTCGTGAGAGTAGACAACCCGAGGATACTCTTGGTCGATGAATCCATCGTAGGCGGTGTACTCGTCTTTGAGATGCCAGTTTTTTGGGACCGCTTCAACGACTGCCATGTGTGATAGATGAACCACTCTTTCAATGACTGTTCCTCCGAAGATATTCGGGTACCATCGTTGCTCCATTATCTTATTGAACGCTGGAATTTGATCTTCAGACACTGGATCGATTCCAGTGATATTGTAGCATCCCCAGTCCCTTTCATCCCTTCTGTACTCACATGGGTAAGCTTTCGAATCGAAGATTTAGCCTCCTATTTTCCTATCAATGACAGCGAAAACGGGGATAAAGAGGTAGCGCGTAAGTTTACATGATGATGAGTAGGCCAACAACTACAGCCCATCTCGAAATACAGGGCATGACATGTACGAACTGCGTGCGAACAATCACGGATGCCCTTGAATCGATAGATGGGGTTATCGATACGACGATTAACGTCGCCACTGACGAAGGCATCGTCGAGTACGACGCGGACCAAACGTCGCTTGCGGAGGTCTACGAAACGATCGAAAATGCTGGCTACGATGCAGCACGCGAATCGATCACGATCGGCATCACCGGAATGACGTGCGCGAACTGCTCGGAGACCAATGAGACCGCGCTTGAACGCGTTCCGGGCGTGATCAACGCACGCGTCAACTTCGCAACCGACGAGGGCCAGGTTGAATACAACCCAGCGGATGTCTCACTGAATCAGCTGTACGACGCGATCGAGAACGCGGGGTACACACCCATTCGTGAAGTCGAGACAAATACCGACACCGGAGGCAGCACGAACTCACAATCTACTCAGGACCGACGTGACGCTGCACGAAAAGCCGAGATCAAGCATCAACTCCGCTTGACGCTCTTCGGAGCGGCTCTCTCAGCGCCGCTGATGGTTATGATGCTCGGCGAACTCTTCGCGCCTGAACTGCTGCATCAAGCACTTGGTGGTCTGCCGATGGAATGGGTGATGTTCGCACTCGCAACGCCTGTTCAAGTCGTCCTTGGCTGGCCGTTCATCAAGAACTCCTACAAGGCGATCGTGAAGAACCACACCGCAAATATGGACGTGCTGATTGCGCTCGGATCGACCACGGCGTACGTTTACAGTCTCGCCGTCCTGTTCGATCTGATTGCCGGCGGCTACTACTTCGAGACGGCCGCGTTCATCCTCGTGTTCATCACGATGGGCAACTGGCTCGAAGCCCGCTCGAAGGGACAAGCTGGCGACGCACTTCGGAAGCTACTCGAATTGGAGGCTGATACGGCGACCATCGTCAGAGACGGTGATGAGACCGAAATCCCGCTCGATGAGGTCGAAGTCGGCGACCGGATGAAGGTGCGTCCCGGCGAAAAGGTTCCCACCGATGGCGTGGTCCGCGAGGGACAGAGCGCCGTCGATGAGTCGATGGTCACTGGCGAGTCCGTGCCGGTCGAAAAAAACGAGGGCGAGGAAGTCGTTGGATCGACCATCAACCAGAACGGCGTTCTGATTGTCGAAGCCACGCGCGTCGGCTCCGAAACCGCACTGAATCAGATCGTTCAAATGGTCAAGGATGCACAGGGCCGACAGCCTGACATCCAGCAATTGGCTGATCGTATTAGCGCGTACTTCGTGCCTGCTGTCATCGGAAACGCCCTCTTCTGGGGGCTTATCTGGTATCTGTTCCCGGAGGCACTGGCGGGATTCGTCAGCGCGCTCCCGCTATGGGGGCTCGTCGCGGGCGGTCCCGCCGTTGCTGGGGGAACGATTTCAGTTTTCGAATTTTCGATCATTGTCTTCGCCAGTGCCGTGCTGATCGCCTGCCCGTGTGCCCTTGGACTCGCAACGCCCGCAGCGACGATGGTGGGCACCTCGATCGGCGCACAGAACGGTGTCCTGTTCAAGGGCGGTGACGTCCTCGAACGCGTCAAAGACACCGATACAGCCGTCTTCGACAAGACGGGCACGCTTACTGAGGGCGAAATGAGCCTGACTGATGTTGTTTCACTCGATGAAGCAGCGCTCTCCGACGGTGGCGAACCAGCGGCTGACGGTGGTATGCAGACCATAAAGGAACGACCGGCGAGTGACGAGGAGTACGTCCTTCAGATTGCTGCGAGTGCCGAGCGTGGGAGTGAACACCCGCTCGCCCGCACCATCGTCGACGGTGCAGAAGAGCGCGGTCTCGATATCGAGGAACCGGACGAGTTCGAGAATGTTCCAGGCCACGGTATCCGCGCAACGCTCGGAGATCAGACCGTTCTCGTGGGCAACCGCAAACTCATGACGGACAACGCGGTCGATACCGATGATGCGGAAGTAACGATGGAACGGCTCGAAAACGAAGGCAAGACCGCCATGCTTGTCGCGCTCGATGGCGAATTGCTCGGCGTCGTCGCAAACGCCGACACAATTAAAGACCGCGCACAGCAAGCCGTTGCGGACCTGCAAGAGCACGGTCTCGACGTGTTGATGATTACGGGCGACAACGAACGCACAGCGCGAGCGGTTGCCGAGCAAGTGGGCATTCCACCCGAGAACGTCCGAGCCGAAGTCCTCCCAGAGTACAAGACCGACGCAATCGAAGACATCCAAGCCGACGGTCGGAAGGTGATGATGGTTGGCGATGGTGTAAATGACGCCCCTGCGCTCGCCGCCGCCTACGTTGGGACCGCGATCGGCAGCGGGACTGACATTGCAATCGAAGCTGCGGATGTGACGCTCATGCGTGACGATCCACTCGACGTGCTGAAAGCCATTCGTATCTCCGAGGGAACACTTTCGAAGATCAAGCAGAACCTCTTCTGGGCGCTTGGATACAACACGGCGATGATTCCGCTGGCGTCGCTCGGACTGCTCCAACCGGTGCTTGCGGCCGCTGCAATGGCGTTCTCCAGTGTGTCGGTGCTGGCGAACAGCTTGCTGTTCCGGCGCTACGAGCCGGATCACGACTACTCACTGCTTCGACGACGCCGGTAGGTCGCCAGCTTCGATCAACACTCGCCTCGCATGATATGATAGTAATCGGTGAATTTTACGATCTCACAGCCACAGTTACCGAATGCAGCGACTATATCCTGCCCACTCCAGTTGCGAGACCTGTCAGCTACGAGTTCGGGAAACTTCTCTTTGATTTCCTCATCAAGTTCGTCGTAATGACGAACTTTAGCGTGTTCGGGTACAGTATCGATCGGTACAATTTCGATCATTCGGGTCTCGGGAGACATATGCTATACAATGATGACCAATATCTTCAAATCAGTGCCGAACACGTTCGATTACGGTCGACTCACAAATCCTCATCGAACCGCGCACAAATCCAGAATTCACTCCAAAGACTGCCAATACCGAATTAGACTCCCACGTAAGGAAGCGGCAACACGAATGTCGAAAATATATTATTGATAGTCCAATTCACCTTCGCCTTCACCAACCCACGCTCCACGATCCGGTTCGCGTGATTCGAGTGGATCGATATCCTTGTACCAGGGGACGTTCTTCAACTGCTCTTTGTTAAGCGCGAGATCATCCTTGGTGTCGCCAGTGAATTCGAAGTTTTCTGTGAGAACGATCGCATCTGTTGGACAGACTTCTTCACAGAGTCGACAGTAAATGCATTGGCCGATATGGAGATTGTATTGCTCACCGTTGCGCTGTTCGTCCATCACGATCTGAATTGTATCGTTTGGACAAACATTCTCACATTGACGACACC
>DASSKS010000342.1:0-6886 GCA_035690245.1 Halococcus sp.
TATCGCTCGATTCGACGCGCTCGTAGGCCTGCGATGCGACGACGTCTCGCAGTTCTTCGATGGCGTTCCAAACGTCTTCATAGCCGGTATAGAGCGGTGCTGGACAGACACGAATCACGTTCGGCGGTCGGAAATCCACGATGACGCCACGGGCTTTGAGTGCGTGGCTGAGACGGCGCGCGTTCGGGTGTTCGATGGCGACGTGGCCGCCCCGTCGTGAGCGTTCGCGCGGCGTCCCGACGGCGAACTCGTCTCCGAGGCGTTCATCGACCAGCGAGATGAGGTACGCGGTCAAATCGAGTGATTTCTCACGAATCGTCTCGATGCCGGCTTCTCTCGTGATGTCGAGTGCGCCTTCGAGTGGCGCGGCGCTCAACATCGAAACGGTACCGATTTGCCACGCACCCGCTGTCTCTGCTGGCGTGAATGTCGGATTCATGTCGAACTGGGTGTCTTTCTCGTGGCCCCACCAGCCAGCGAGTGCGGGTTTTGTCCCGAAGTGGCGTTCGTTCACGTAGCATCCGGCGATGGCTCCCGGTCCCGCGTTCAGGTATTTATAGCTGCACCAGACGGCGAAATCCACGCCGTGTTCTGTGAGTTCGTGTGGAACGACGCCAATCGAATGGGCGAGGTCGAATCCACAGAGTGCGTCCTGTTCGTGTGCCGCCGCCGTAATCCGCTCGATGTCGAGCAACTGGCCGCTGCGATAGAGCACGGATGGGAGGAACACGATGTCGATATCGTTCGTTTCGAGTGCCGCGATAACGTCGTCTTCGTGGATTGTTCGGCCATCGCTGCTTTCTATGACCACGAGATGGTCTTCGGGAGCGAGGTTGCGCTGGCGGAGTTGGGCTCGAACGGCATACCCGTCGGTCGGAAAGTTGAGTTCGTCGATGAGAACTGTCGGCTTGTCGTCGAACGTATCGAGGAACGTCCCAATCAGGGTGTGGATGTTGACCGTGGTGGAATTCGCGGCGACGACTTCTTCTCTGGTGGCTCCCACAAGCGGCGCGAGGCGCTCGCCGAGAAATTCGCCATAGTGGAACCACGGCGGGTTTCCGTCCGTCCAGCCGCGAATTCCGAGGGTCTGCCACTCCTCGATGACCCGTTCGAGTGTGCGTTTTGCATCCACTGAGAGCGGGCCAAGCGAATTCCCATCCATGTACAACTCATCGGAGAGGTGAAAGCGGTCCGTGAATTCGGAAAGCGAGTCGTCCTCGTCGCGTGCAACGGCCCCGGAACGAGTCGTGTCGAAATCGGTCATACCAGGAAAACTCGCGGACGGTACAGGATTCTTTCGTTCACTCGCTGTCGAGGAACGCAAGCGGAAGCCGCGCGGGGAGGGTACTGCTCGTATAGATGCGATAGCCGACGTAGATGGCGAGACCGATAGCGAGCCAGACGAGGAGGAGAAGGAGTGAACTCGAAAGGAGTGCCGTGCCGATGTTTCCAGAGAATAACTGGGAAAGGGCCGAACCAAACGTGCCGAACGAGAGCGTCTGTGAGAGGAACACGACCATCGAGCCAGCGCTGAATAGACCGATGACGGCGAGTAGTCGGGGAGAGAACTGGAGTGCGCTTTGCTCGTAGAGGTCGGAATTCACGTGCGGGAGGAAGACGAGCGAGAGCGAATGGGCCGTGTACATGAACAAGAGCGCGGCGAGTGCGATGTTCAGCGCATACGAGAACGTCGAAGTGAGCACGAACGCAACGGCAATCGCCCACGTAATAATGAGTCCCACATCGGGCGTACCGAAGCGGTCGTTGACGTGTGTGAGCGTATCGGGGAGCAGTCGGTCGCGTCCAAGGGAATAGAGGATGCGACTCGGAGCCACGTAGCCGGCGTTCGCCGTCGTCGCATACGCCAGCAGGCTGCCAACGGCGACGATGCCCGCCGTGCCCACGGGGAAGTACGTCGCGGCGGCGTCGGTGAGCGGCGTCTGGCTCTGTGCGACTGCTCGCCACGGAAGGACGCCGAGGACGACGACGCTCACGAGCAAGTAGAGCACACCAATAAAGAGGACGCTACCGGCGAACACGCGCGGGAGCGTCTTTCGGGGGTTCTCGGTCTCGCCGGCGGTCTGGGCGAGCGATTCGAAGCCGATATAGGAGAAAAACAGCGCGCTCGTTCCGGCGATGAACGGGCCGAGTATTCCGTTTGCGTATATCTCACTGGGAAACAACGGCGTGAAGTTTCCGAAATCCACGTGGAGGAGTCCGGGGAGGCCAAGTAGCAATAAGATAGCGACGAGAACTCCAGTCATGAGTGCCTGTACGCTGCCGAAGATATCGACGCCGACGAAATGCAGGACGAATAATCCTGTGAGAAAGAGCACCGCCCACCACTCAGCAGAGAGAAATCGAAACACCGGCCAGTAGCGAATCCCGTTGCCGAAGCCGATAGCGAACACTGCCTGTGCGCCGATGAACGCGACGATTTTGAGCCAGATGAAGATATATCCTGTGAGCGCCGAGTTCCACGTCCGCGAGATGTGCATATACGCACCACCGGGATGCTCGCCGAGCGGTCCGCTCATATAGACCGCGTAGATGAGCGCGGTCGAGAAGACGACCGGAATCCCTACCAAAAAACCGAGCGGGACGGCAGGACCCATGATTCCGGCGGCAGTGCCGGTGACGACGAAGATTCCTGCACCGATCATCGTGCCGACGATAACCGAGACGCTGTGAATGCTTGAGAGACTTCGCGTGAGACCGCGCGGTGTGCTCATCAGTACGACCGAACGAAACGCGAGTCATTACACTGTCGGTCGAACGGCGAAATAAGACAGCAGGTGAGTGGTACGCGATTCATCACCCCTCAGTCAACGCCGGTGTTGTACAGATTCTAATAGAGTGGACTTTCGAGCACGAAGTCCGGTCCCTCGCTCAACCCAACGCGGGTCGTCGCAACATCCGAAACGTGCCGCGGTGTCTCTGGAATCAACACCCGCGTGCGGTCGGCCCCCACGTCTGCGGCGTCGGCACTGATTGCGTCGAGGAGTGTGCGTGCGGTGTCTATGTCTTCCCACGCGCCGACGCCGTATTCGGCCCAGTGTTCGAGTTCGCCCTCTATTTCGCGCTCGTAATCACGAACACGATAGGCCATTCCGCGCGTGCTCTCGCCTGCCTGCTTGACCCCGAACACTCGTGTTTCGTCGGTTGCCCGGCGGAGGCACTCGCGCGTGAGTTCCGAAACCGCCCACGACTCGTCCATGTCGAGTGAGAGTCCAGAGAGCGCCGTTCGTGCCTCGGACTGCTGCCAGTAGCTCCACGCCGCGTCGGGGTCGCTGTGTATTTCGTGGTCCGAACCCGCGGTGGCGTCGGGTTCTGGGTGTGCCCACCGGAACTCCGTTTTGGGGTCGAACCCGGCGGCGCGCGAACCACCCAGTCCCGCTGAATTCCACGAGAGCACCATGTTCCGACAGACCGTCGCCCCGCGCTCGCGCGCCCATTTGAACAGTGCGTCATTCAACTTTGTACTTAGACCCTCGTCTCGATAGTCGGGGTTGACGCGCATTCCCTGTGCCCACGCCTCGTGTTCCGAGAGCATGACGCCCTGACAGATACCCGCAATGTCATCGCCAGCGTCGGCGACGAACGTGCGCTTTCGGTCGCCGTCGCCGGCTATCCACTCGTGATAGATGGCAGGAATATAATCGCTCGCCTCGCGGTCGGCCCACGTCTCGCGGGTGAACGCCGCGACCGCCTCGTAGTCCTCCGGCGCTGCCTGCCGGATATGGATTTCCGCGCTCATTGTGCCTCCAGAACGGGGTGGTTTTCCGGCGGTACCGACCGCTCTGAACATTCGCCCGCAATCGAGGTTTGCATCGTTTCTTCGACGTTCTCCGCGTTTGCGAGTGCCCACATCAGTTTGACTTTCGCCGTGCCCGGAAGCGTGTCTTCGCCCTCGATGACGCCTGCATCGAGCAGGTCGCGACCAGTATCGTACACCCGGTCACAGACCCGGCCATCGAGGCACTGACTCGTCATCACCACTGTGGTCCCGCTGTCGATGAGGTAAGAAATTTTAGATATCCAGTCGGTGTGGACGTGGCCCAATCCTGTGCCTTCGAGAACGATGCCTGCACTTCCCTCGACCGCATCGAGAATTCGTTCGCTCGTTCCGGGCGTGAACTTCACCAACTCGACATCGGTTTCGAGGGCTGGCGTAACATCGAGTTCGGCTTCCCCGCGTTTTCGGTACTCTCGACGGAAGGTCACTTCCTCGGTATCGTACTCGACCCAACCCAATGGTTCAGTCCCAATAGTTTCGAACGCATCCCGGCGTGAGGTGTGATTTTTCCTGACTCTAGTGGCTCGATGAAGCGCACACCGGTCGTCAGAATCGTTTTCGTGCATACAGACGAGTACTTCCGCGCAGTCGCTTTTTGCGGCTTCGACCGCACAGACCGCGTTCATCACGTTGTCCGAGGAGGGCCGGTCTGCCGAGCGCTGGCTGCCGGTGAAGACCACGGGAATTGGTGTATCGAGCATGAACGAGAGCGCGCTCGCAGAGAATTGCATCGTGTCGGTACCGTGCATCACGACCACGCCGTCCGCGCCGTCTTCGATTTCTTCGTGGACTGCTTCTGCGAGGTCCTGCCAGACATCGGGCGTCATGTTCTCAGACAGGATGTTCGCCACCACGCGCCCGCGGTAGTTCGCCCGGCCCGCGAGGTCTGGAACCGCCCGAAGCACGTCCTCGGCATCGAATTGGGCGGTCACGGCTCCCGTGCGGTAGTCCACCGTGGAGGCAATCGTCCCCCCGGTAGAAATGAGCGAAATCCTCGGCAGTTCCTCGTCGAACTCGACAGTCGATGATTCGCCCCGCTCGTCGGAAGCGATGTCATAGACATCGGATTCGAGGAGTTCGATGTCGCTTTCTTCCCTTTGGATGCCGACGTTGTACCCACCGTCGAGTTTGAGGACGGCGTGTTCTTCGGTCGTAGAAGGCATGAGCACGCCCTCGTGGATTCGTCCATCGCGTGTGAGACGGACGCGGTCGCCCGGATTCATATCCGTTTTATCCGGCCATCGGACTTCAACCCATCCTTTCGGGGACGCCGGTCGGTGGGGTTCGGAGGGGATTTCAGGCGCGGCGTGTGAGGCCACACGAATGACGCAGTATTACGTCACCGTCGATGGCGAAGTGGTCGAAGGTCCCTTCGAGACCCGCGCGGCGGCGAAACGCCGACAGGACGAACTCAACACCAACGAGGTCGGCGGCCGCTATCGAGTATCCGCGCGGTCGTAGCGTCTCACTCGAACTCGCTGTCGGTCGAAGAACGCTCGTAGGCCCCCGCCTTCTGGAGTTCACCGCGCTTTTCGAGCACCGAGGGTGTTCGACAGATACCGGGCGCGCCCGTTACTTGGGGAATAGTACAGTTGTTACAGCTCTCACAGACCGCACGCGGGTCGGTTTGGAGAGAAGTAGAATCGAGCAATCGGGCCGGAAGGCGTGGTTCGGCGTAGAAGGGTCGGGCCATTCCGACCATCGCACACCCGCTATCGAGCAGGTGGTCCATCTCCGAGCGCCGACGAATGCCGCCCTCACACAGCACGGGAATCGAGATGGCGTCGCGCACGCGCTGGCAGAATTCGGCGTTCCACACCGATTCGGTCGCGTACTGACGGGCCTGTATACGGTTTGCGAGCGTAACCAGTCGCGCCCGCCACCGACTTCCAAAGGTCGCCTCGTAGTCGTTCTGGAATGTCGAATCCGACCACGCGCGGTCTGGATGCTCGCCGCGGACGAGACTCATGTCCCAGAAGGTCGAACCCAGAATAGGGACCACCGCGTCGAATCCAACCGCTTCGAGTCGCCGGGCAATGGTGATGCTATCGGCAGTCGAGAGGCGCGGTCGAATAAACGGCGGGGCAGCCGCCTCGGAAGGAAGTTTGGTCATCAGCGGTACGTTCCCGACACGTTCTCGAATTTCGTCGTGAATGAGTTCGCAAAACCGGATTCGCGCATCGAGAGAACCACCGAACTCGTCGGTTCGACGGTTGTAGTAGGGAGAGAGAAATTGCTGAATGATTCCCATATTCGCGCCCGCGAGGTGGATTCCGTCGTAGCCCGCTTCGATTGCCCGCTCTGCACACCGCCCGAAATCGGCAGCGAGGTCGTAGACTTCCGCCGTCGAGAGTACGTCGAAATCGAAGTTCAATAACCCGATTTGTTCTGCAAGTTTCAAGGCTGTGGGTGGTTCAGACACCGCGAGTTGTCGGAGATGGGGGTTTTCCTCGCGGTAGGCCCGATGCCACGTTTCGAGCGAGCGAAGCCCGCCGTGGTCGTGGATAGTCTCAGTAAGTCGTTCGAGTTCGGAAGGAGGGTCTTCGAGATTCGTCATGTTGGGCGCGACGCGACCGCCTTCGCGCCGGACGGGCATCGCGCCCTGACAGATGAGTCCGACGCCTGCGGCCGCTGCGGGTTCGAGTTCGGCGATGAGTCGGTCAACTGCGTCGGGACCGTCGCCGGCACATTCGAGCAGCGGTGCTCGATACAGCCGATTTCTGAGGTGGAGACCGCCGATTTCTATGGGTGTTTCGAGGCGGGGCGACACGGTGTGACAACACACGCTGTGGGTTTAGCGGTTTCGTGCGTCCGGGGAAAGGTCCATGCCGCTCTGGAACCTATCAGGACTATGGCCGACCGCGCAAGCGAACGCACGAAAACCCGCGATGTCGACGAACTCCTCGCGGAGGTCGATGACAGCACGGCAGACACGGGCGAAACCCGACAGCGCGCCTCACGCGAAACCGAGAAATCGACGCTCCGCGAGCGCGCAGGGGAGATTTTTTCGCCGCGTGCCTTTCTCGTTGCGCTCGTGCTCACTGCAATCGGCGTCACCATTGGCCGGTCCATCCCGTTCATCGGTGTGGT
>DASSKS010000343.1:0-2525 GCA_035690245.1 Halococcus sp.
GAATACGAAGACCTCAGAACGCAGGCACGCGAAATCAAAGAGGACGCCATCGAACGTCTGCCGGAACTCGTCGAAACAGTACGAGAGAGTGTCGAAGCCAATGGGGGAGCGGTCTATCTCGCAGACGACGCGGCAGACGCAAATCAGTATATCACCGAAGTCGCAGGAGGAGCCGATACGCTGGTGAAATCGAAGTCGATGACCACCGAGGAAATCGAGGTCAACGATGCCCTCGAAGACGCCGGTGTGGATGTCTATGAAACGGACCTCGGCGAGTTCGTGCTTCAGGTGGCGGACGAGAGTCCATCACACATCGTCGGGCCGTCGATTCACAAATCCCGCGAGGGAATTGCCCACCTATTCAACGAACAGTTCGACCCCGACGAACCCCTGCAAACAGCCGAAGAACTCACCAAGTTCGCCCGCGATTATCTCGGCGAGCGGATTCGGGATGCAGACGTGGGAATGACCGGCGCGAACTTCGTGGTTGCAGAGAGCGGGACCATCACGCTGGTCACAAACGAAGGAAACGCCCGCAAGTCGGCAGTAACGCCGGATACTCACATCGCTGTTGCGGGTGTCGAAAAGTTGCTTCCAACAGTCGAAGACCTCCAGCCGTTCGTGGAACTCATCGCGCGCGCGGCCACCGGCCAATCGATTGCCCAGTACGTCACGATGCTCTCACCGCCTGTGGAAACCCCGACGCTGGATTTCGACAATCCTGACACGCCGATGAGCGAATCCGATAGCGAGCGCGACTTTCATCTGGTGTTATTGGACAACGGTCGGACAGCAATGAGAGAGGACGACCAACTCCGTGAAACCCTCTACTGTATTCGGTGTGGCGCGTGTGCGAACTCGTGTGCGAACTTCCAGCACGTCGGCGGCCACGCCTTCGGCGGCGAAACCTACTCTGGTGGGATTGCCACAGGCTGGGAGGCTGGCGTTCACGGCCAAGACAGCGCCGCCGAGTTCAACGACCTTTGTACTGGGTGTTCGCGGTGTGTGAACAACTGTCCGGTGAAAATCGACATTCCATGGATAAACGAGGTGGTGAGAGACCGCATCAACCACGAGAATGAAGGAGAGTTCGACTTCCTTGTCGAGGGACTGACTCCTGACGAAGAACCCGGTGGACTGGACATTCAAAAGCGATTCTTTGGGAATTACGCGACGCTCGCCAAAGCCGGAAGCGCCACCGCACCGCTATCGAACTGGATGGCAGGGACCAAACCAGCGCGGGCACTCATGGAGCGATTCGTGGGTATCGACCAGCGGCGTGACCTTCCCGAGTTCCGGCGTAAAACTCTTCGTCAGTGGTTCGATGCGCGCGCCGGGTCGCGTGTTTCGCCTGCCGACGCGAATCGGGAAGCCGTGCTCTATCCCGATGTCTACACCAACCACGTACAGGTCGAGCGCGGGAAGGCCGCTGTCAGAGTCTTAGAGGCACTCGGCGTTTCGGTACGGATTCCCGAGGTGGCATCCAGTGGGCGCGCGCCGCTCTCACAGGGGATGATTTCGACTGCCGAACGTCATGCTCACGAGGTCTATGCGGACCTCGCAGAGCACATCGACGCCGGGCGAGATGTAGTAGTCATCGAACCCTCAGACCTCGCTATGTTCGCGGGCGAATACGAGAAATTCCTGCCCGAGAAGTCGGCAAACCGGCTCTCAGACAGCAGCTACGAAATCATGGAGTACGTCTATGGACTGTACGAAAACGGGGCCGATAGCGAAAAACTGCGAGCGGGTGACGGCGAGCGCGTGGCCTATCACAGCCACTGCCAGCAGCGAACGCTCGGACTCGAAGCCCACACCGTGGCTGTGCTCTCCGAGTTGGGATACGACGTATTCACTTCCGAGACCGAATGTTGTGGGATGGCTGGCTCGTTCGGCTACAAGCGCGAATACTACGAGTTGAGCATGGATGTCGGGAGCGAACTCGAATCGCAGTTCACGAGTGAGGACGCGAGCGACCGCACAGTTATCGCAAGTGGAACCTCGTGTCTCGAACAGTTGGATTCGTTGCTACAGCGGCCGAGCAGGCATCCGGTTCAACTGCTCGACCCCGAGAGATAGGTTGAGAAGGGAGCGTAGCCCAATCGTCGGCAAAACGAAATACTACTTTTGATGTATTTATGATACGGTTTCATATATCGCGTTCGTAGGGGAGGTTCCATATCGCCAATCGTTTGCCGATGGTTTCGTGGATGCCGACCATCAACAACAGCGCAAACAAGAACGCCCCAATCCCGAGCGGGGTCGTGAGATAGCCAAGCGAGACGATGAGCGTCGTCGCGTACGCCGGCGGGTGTTGGGTGTCCGTGAGATACATTCCAATCGTGGTGAGCACGGCGGCGGCAAAACTCGAAAACACCTGTTTGAGCACCACCAGCGAGAGCGCCGGGGTCGCTATCGCGGGTTCGAGGCTTCCGACGAGGAGGTGAAAGGAGACGAATCCAGCGACTGCGCCGATGAACTGGCCGCCGATGATTCGCCGCGGATAGTTCATTTCTTCGTCTGGA
>DASSKS010000344.1:0-6708 GCA_035690245.1 Halococcus sp.
TCGGTCTGCGGTCTCTGGGACTTCTTCGGGACTGACATCGAAGGTTTCTGCCGCCCCATACAGGGAATCCTCGGTCCGTTGGGTCGATTCGATGGCCGCCTCGCCCGCCGCAAACGAAAGCCGCTCGACACCATCCTGCACCCGTTCGGTGTTCAAAATCTTTATCGTGCCGATGTCGCCGGTTCGAGCAACGTGCGTCCCACCGCAGGCCTGTACGTCGTCTTCGACGTGAATCAGGCGGATGTGCTCGCCCGGTGGAATCCCTCCTTGGTAGAGGTCGAAGCCATACTGATTCTCGGCGTCGTGGCGGTCGGGCCACTCAGAAGTGACTGAAACGTTATCAGTCACGACTCCATTGGCGAGGCGTTCAATTTCTCTCACCTGCTCGCGGCTGATGCGCTCGTAGTGGCGCACGTCGAGTCTCGACTTTTGAGTACCCTTCTGTGCGCCGGCCTGTCTGATGTGCTCGCCGAGTACCTGCCGCGCGGCGTGACCCACGATATGGGTCGCGGTGTGATTGCGCATCAACTGCCGGCGGCGGTCTGTGTCGATTTTCCCACGAACGAACTCTCCAGTTCCGGGGTCGCCGTCGGTGCGGTGGATGACGACATTCCCCTCTCGTCGCACGTCCTCGACATCTACTGTCGTATCCTCGGTGCTCAGGAGACCTGTATCGGCTGGCTGACCGCCACCCTCGGGATAGAACAGCGTTCGGTCGAGCACTACCTCATACTCATCTTCGCGTTCTGTGACATCGAGCACCATCGCCTCGAACTCCATGCGTTCTTGGTCGTCATAATAAAGGAGTTCGGTTTCTGGCAGGTCGGCGACGCGCTCGTCTATCGGTTTCCCGCCTGTTTCGACCACCCCTTCATCGCTGTGGCGCGCGGCGACGAGGCTGTAAAAATCATCCGGGACCGACACTTCGGCTCCTTTCTCGCGGGCGATTTCTGCGACCATATCGGGCTGAATCCCGTGAGAATCGTACAACTCGATGAGTTCTTCTATGGGAATCGCTTCGTCCTGGTCTGCATACTCCGCGGCGAGTTGGCGGACGCGCCGCCCGCCTCGTTCGAGTGTTTCGCGGTACTTTTCGACCTCAGTACGAACGATGTCCCGAATCGTATCGCGGTTTTCGTAGCCCAACCGTTCTGCTTGCATATCCACTAACTCGTCGAGCGGAGCATCGATGCCGACGGTATCACAGAGTCGTTTGGTTCGCCGGAGCACCATCCGCGCGAGATATCCCGTTCCAACGTTTGAAGGAACGATTTCGTCGCCGAGCATATAGGCAAGGGTTCGACAGTGATCCGCGATGGCATAAATCGCCTCTAAGGGTTCGAGCAACTCCCGAAGTTCAGAGACATCGACGCCGACCTGTTCAGCAATCGTCCCGCGGGCGCGTTCTACGTCCTCTGCCTCGTCGATATCCATGTGGCCCGCGAGCGTCGCCGCGCGGGTGACGACTTCTTCTTGTTCGTCCGTGTGCTCGATTCCTGCATTCTCCTTCAAAAACGAAATCATCTCGGGGTAGATGGCCTCATAAACGGTGGGAGTTCCCTGTGAAATCCACGTCCAGCGTTCGAGACCATAGCCCGTATCCACCACATAGGTATCCATCTTCGAGTAGCGATTCCCGTCTTTGAGTTCGTACTCGCCCTCGGGGTCGAGTTCCATCGACATAAAGACGAGTGTAGCGAGTTCGACTCCCCGGTAGATGACCTCAATGGCGGGACCGGCGTTGCCGCCGCCGACCCACGGGTCCTCGATGTAGGTGATTTCTTCGATATTTGCACCCATCGCCTCGAAGAATTCATCGCAGTACCTGACTGTTTGGTCCTTCCAGTAGACCTCGCCCTCGTAGGCGTATTTGTCGCCGACCTCCTCGCGGGCGTTGAAGGCGTGGTGGGCCATCATCTCGAAGGCCATCGTATGTCTCCCTGTTTTCCCGACGTTGTCGATGTCCTGCATTCGAATACAGGGCTGAGAGATGGTGAGTGGATTCGCTGGTGGCGGCGTCTGTCCCGATGTCACGAGCGGCTGGAAATCATACACTGATGCCTGTGTGAGTAACACGTCGTCGCGCCAGCGATTTGCGGCCACCGGATAGGGGTCGATGCGCTCGTGGTCGTGTTCCTCGAAGAAAGAGAGAAACGCCTCACGCATTTCCTCTAAACTACGCTCCTCATCAAGGCTTGGATTCCCAATGAAGGCGTATTCCGCACAGGGTGGCTCTCCGCAGGTCTCTCGGCTTTCGTCGCGCGTCCAAAAGAAATCACCACAACTCGGACACTGCTTTCGGGTGAATCCCTCCTCTTCGAAATACGCGAGACGATACTCCGCTTCGAGCGTACTCATGATATCTCGTCAAACCGCTGTTTGCCTAAAACAGTTGCGTACCATCTCTGGGCCGGTGAAAAACCGGTGCGCTGCTCGGCGGCAACCTGAACCGCCAGCACTCCGTATTCGACCGGAACTAGTGTGCTGAGTTTCAGGAAACGCTCAAAAAGGGGCTGAGGAGCTAGGAATGCGACCGGGTCCGGGTGTTAGTCCTCGACCGGGAACGCCGGCGGTGACGTTGTCGGCGGCGACGTTGCCGGCGACGGCGCTGCCGGCGGCGACGCAGGTCCGAATGTGACCGGGAGCTAGCCTTCGTCGGAGAGTGGGTAGCGGTGCGTGCTGCTGCCACTCCTGTGACTGTTCCGATACCCACGACAGCAACGGAAGCCCCAGCGATTCCTTTGAGTACTGTTCGTCGGTTCGCCGTTGAACTTTCATCCAGTCCGAACCCCTCTTCTTCTTGGTAGGACAATCCACCTCCGTCTGTTTCGTTGTATTCGAGCGCCATAGTTGGAGACGACGCACCCGATTGTGGGTGTCATTGTCTCTGAGTGGTATTACTACTTCTGATATTATAAATGTTTTGTATTTCCCCCGTCGGTACCATCGTAATATATTTCAGACGGCGATTTTGGAGCAACCTATATATACCAGTCCTCGTAAGTTCTCGTATGCGTAGCGGGGGAATCGGGGACAAACCAGGAATGATTGTCGAGAGGGACCGAAATGGAGCGATGGGGGACTGAGAGCGTGGAGCCGACAGCTGGATTTGAGAAGAACGTTCCGGCGATAGAGACTCACCGTATCCTTCTCGGGTTTATGAGCGAGGAGGCGGCGATACGAAAACTGCAATCCACTCGGACCGTCGGCAGTCCCGTTGACCCGTTGAATCGACCACTGACCGGCGAGGAACCGTCGGATATCGAGACGGCATACGCCGAACTGTGGGAGGACGCAAAGAACAGTATCGACAGTCAGAACCCATTTGAGAGTTCTGACGCCGAACTCACGGACCTTCCTGATGAAGAGGGCGTCAAAGACCACATCGATGCGTTTGTCAACACGCCGCACTGTCAGGCATCCCTTCTCGGAACCCTTCCAGAGGACCGCTGGGACATCAAAATGGTCCCGATTGAAAACCTCGTCTCGTTCCAACCGGCGGTCACGAAAACCGCCTTTCAACAGGACATCCCGACCGCAACGGAAAGTATTCGTGGTTTATTGCATTTCTCACTTCCGGTTGACACCATCCCGCTCGTCGAGGACCAGCGAATAGAGGACAGTTATTTTACGGGATGGCAGTTCGTGACCCGGAGTCCCAATATCTACGTGACGGGACCGTATCATTCGCGCTTGGACCCCGATGACTTGGACGCCGATGACACAGCGTTCGCCACCGTGTCGTTCGATATCCACGCCAATCCGAACTTCGTCTATGTCGCGCACTTCGAAGACCGGTATATTCTCAAGAATGGATATCATCGAACGTATCAGTTGCTGCGAGCGGGTGAAACACACGTCCCTGCGGCGGTAATCGAGGCAGATACCTATCAGGAAACGGGCGGGGAACACCCCGGATTCTTCGACCGAGAGATCGTGATGGGAGAGAGACCGCCGATGGTCACGGATTACGAAACGCCAATTGCCATCGACATCGACCGACGGGCGATGAATAAAGTAATTCGGATTATCGCTGAAACGACCGATATCTTGCGGTAAAATCGCACGCTCGGTTGTGAATCCCCACGAACGGATTTCTCTGTCGGCTTTCGTCCGAAAACACTATTTTTCCGACGATTCGGAGGGCAGTTTCAGGGCCAGATATAAACGTGTTTGGGACGTTACCCATATACAGCCCCGTTTTGCCGGGGTTGGAGGTGAAATTCATGAAGATAGGAGTCGAAGCTGAATACTGGGTGGTCGATGAATCGGGCGCGCTGTGTGATGGACGCGACCTCGTGAGTGTCCACGAGTGCGTCGAACCCGAGTTCATCGCATCGTTGATCGAGGTCAAGACCCCACCAGTGGGAAACGAGTCCGCGCTCCGGGATGCACTCCAATCGACGCTTCGGACGGTGCTTGCCGCCGCCGATGCGCGAGGAAAGCGTCTCGTCCCGCTCGGAACCCCGCTTTCTGCTACCTCGTCGCCGATAGTGAGCGAGCGGGGACGGCTCCTCGAACGAATTTACGGAGACGGGATACAGCCGGCAACGCAGTGTGCCGGCACACACGTCCACTTCGATGTCGGAAACGTCCCGCGACAGGTGAATCTCCTCACCGCGCTCGACCCGGCGCTCTCGCTCGTGAGTTCGTCGCCCTGGTATGCGAACGAGCACCCGATGCACGCCGCGCGTCCGTATGCCTACCGCTCGCTGTGTGGTGAGGAGTTCATCCAGTTCCGCGACCTCTGGTCGTATATGCGCGATACCGCAGACTGGAACGACCGACTCGACGCGGCATACGAGGCGTTCCATACGCTCGCGCTCGACCGCGGCGTCACGGACCGGGAGTTCACGACCCACTTTCGCCCCGAAAACGTCGTGATGACGCCGGTTCGCGTCCGAGAGCAGTTTCCAACTGTGGAGTGGCGGGCACCCGATACCGCCCTTCCCTCACAGATCATCAACCTCACGAGCGATATCTCCCGGCTCGTCCACCAAACGGCGACGAAACCAGTCGAGGTCGGCGAACCGGGTATCCAGCCCCATCGTATTTACATTCCCGAATTCGACGACCTCACGTCGCTCACGGCAGCGGCTATCGAGAACGGTCTCGATTCTCCGAAGGTCTGGGAGTACCTCGAAGCGATGTCAATCGACCCACGGAACTATCGACCGATTTCGACGGAGATCGGCCATCACTCCCCGCTCTCTCCGTCCGAAGCGCGACGGGTTCGACTCGAATACGCAGCCCGACTCGAACACGATGTCGAAACGCTGTCGGTGAGCGCGAACCAGCAGTCTCTCTCGGGTGTCCCGGCAGACGGTGTACAGGCCGCTGACCGGCCGAATCGCTGGTGAAGTGTTGTCCGCTGATATGCACTCACACTCCCCAGAGCAGGAAAATCCCCAGAACTGTCACCACCGAGAGGAGTACCTGTAACGGTGCGCCGACGCGGGTGTAATCGGTGAATCGGTAGCCACCCGGTCCATACACGAGGAGATTCGTCTGGTAGCCAATGGGCGTCATGAAGTCGGCGCTCGCCGCGAACGTCACCGCGAGAACGAACGCGAACGGGTTCGCGCCGATCTGTGCGGCGGTCGCTACACCCACCGGAATCATGAGTACGACGCTTCCGGCGTTGCTCACCACAGCGGTCGTGAGCGCAGTAATCACATAAAACACCCAGAGTACACCGAGTGCCGGCAGATAGGCCGCACTTTGAGCGACGAGCGCACCAATCAGTTCTGCTGCGCCGGTTTCTGCGAACGCGATTCCCAATGGGATTAGCCCCGCGAGCAAGAATATCACGTCCCACTCGACGGCATCGTACAACTCGTCTGGTTCGAGGACACCAGTAAGAACCATCACAATCACGCCGCCAAGCGCCGCGACGAGGATGTCGAGAACCGAGAGCGCGGCGAGGCCTACCACTGCGAGCACGATAGCGACCGCAAGCGGGATTTTTTCTGTCCGGTAGTCCGTGTCTTCGAGTTCGCGGGCGACGATGACGTTCGGGTCCGCCGCCATCCGTTCTAAGCTCTCGGTGGTCGCCTGCACGAGGATGGTATCGCCGCGGTCGAGTATCACACGAGAAAGCCGCCGATGGAGGAGTTCGGTCCCACGGCGAATCGACAGGAGATTGACGTCGTACTCCCGCCTGAATGGCGATTCGGCGAGGTTCTGGCCAACGAACGACGACCCAGTTGGTATGACAAGTTCGACCAACGACTGGCGCTCTCGCGTCTCGAAATCGGTCTCGGTCACGTCGGTGCTCGCAATCGAGACTCCCTCCATCGCGGCGATTTCGCGGATCGTCTCGACACCGGCACGGACGACGAACGTATCGCCCGCTCTGACTGTCTTCTCGGTGAATGGCTCGACGAACCCTTCATCGTCTCGAATCAACTGCACGACATCGGGGGCGTACTCCTCGTCGATTGCCGCAACCGTTCGCCCGACCAGCGGTGAATCCTCCTCGATAATCACTTCGGTGAGATACTCCGCCATCTCGTATTCGGCGAGCAGTCCCTCGCCCGCCGCGATTCGTTCGGGAATGAGATGGCGACCGACGACCAACAAGTAGAGCGCGCCAGTGACCAAGACGATAGCTCCCAATCCCGTGAACTCGAACATCGAGAAGGGATGGTCGAGCAGCCGTGCCGACACGTCGCTCGCAACCAGATTGGTCGAGGTTCCGATGAGGGT
>DASSKS010000345.1:0-3450 GCA_035690245.1 Halococcus sp.
CCCCTCAGTTGCGTATCCCTGGCCCCATGCTTCGGGAAGTAACCAGTAGCCGAGCGTACCGTGCGTTGGGGTAATATCGAACAGCTCGACCGCGCCAACGATATCGCCATCTACACAGACGAATAGGTTGGTGCTGCTCTCGTCGCCTTCGACGATTTTTTCGATGAACTTCTCGACCTGTTCACGGTTATTTGGGTGTCGAAACGAGGTTCCCTCGCGGAGGTCGGGGTCGTTGCGCGAGCGCCGAAGCGCGTCAATGTCCGGGTCATCTCGCTCGATAGTTCGCAGGGTCACGCGCTCACCACGGAGAAAGACGTCGCCGGGCATGGCTAACGAGTCGCTGTCTCGATAGAAATAGTTGCCGACCTACGGATAGCCTCACGACCGCGAAAGGAGTGTCTTCAAACTTTCCGGCGCAAAGAGCGTGGTCGGTTTGTCCATGTGAACGCCGATTTCACCCGAGAAAAGCGAGAGACCTGCCTTCTGGATAGGTATGGGCAGCGAGTACGCCCGACGGACCCAGTGGCCCAATCGGATTTCTCTGCTCAGGTCGGCGCGCCATGCGTTTTCGTAAGCCGCGAGCGTCGCGGGATTTCGGGGATCGATTTCGCGGGCCGCGTGATCGGCTGCGGTCATGCCATAGACGATGCCACCCCCAGTGAAGGGTTTGGTCTGGGCGGCGGCGTCTCCGATGAGAAATCCCCGAGTTCCTGTTACTCGCTCTGGCGGACCGATGGGAATCACTCCCGCACACGTTTCACCCACCTCGACGCCGTATTCGTCGATAAACCGCTCGAACAATCCGCGTGCGTTCTCGCCCGGTGCGGCCGCCAACCCGTACTCGACGCCCGCCTCGGCGCGGGGGATACGCCACGCGAAAAACTCGGGGACCGTGAGGTGAACATCGACGTAGTTGCCGGGGTCGCGTTCTTCTGAGAACGCAAGCACGCCCTGAAGTTTCTCACCCGGTTCGTCCATGTCGAGTTCGCGTCTGACCCGTGAAACTGGTCCGTCACACCCGGCGACCATCCGCGCGCGAAACGTCTCCGTCCCGTCGGGCGTGCGTGTCGTCACCGCTACACTGTCTGCGTTCTCTTCGACATTGACGACGCTGTGGTGTTCACGGAGGTCCGCGCCGGCCTCGCGGGCCGCTCGGGCGAGCGTCCGGTCGAGTTCGACGCGGTCGATGACGTTCGAGATGGTTTCGTCCTTGTAGAACAGGTGGTCGTCGCTTTTCGGGCCTCCGATATGAAAGCGCGCGCCGGAAATCTCATTTTGTAACAACTCCTCGCGCGCGCCGTCGGGCGTGAACCCCCAGATATCGGTGCTGACGTGGCCCGAACACGCAAGCGGCGCGCCGACCTCTCCGCGTTCGAGGACGAGTACGTCGTGGCCCGCTCTCGCGGCTTGCCGGGAAAAACGCGACCCGGCAGGCCCGGCACCCACGACGACGAAATCGTACATTGGAGAGGACTATCCGCGTTTGGCTAAATATCTTCTCTCTTGCTCGTGTCAACTTCCTCTCTATCAGATTCCTATTCGCTGGAAGTACCGTTGAACGTGTACGCACCGCACAGAACCTAATGATAGCAGCCGATTCGTCTAACACAAATCGCGTCTCAAAGGAGAACCGCGGGCCACACGCCTCCACTTTTTCCTTGCTACGAGACGGCGAAGCCGTCTCGGCATGACGAAAGACGCCTCCGGCGTCTTTCGAACCACGTCGGGTGCGCTTCGCGCACCACTCCTCGCAAAAACCTGGACTAAAAACTCCCGCTCGCTCCCGTCGGTCGCTCGCGGTACAACTACTTGCCTGCTCCGCAGACCGCACCGCGCCACACACCTCCCCAGCCGATTCCCTCGTTCGTTCCACTCACTCGGTCATCCCTCGCGCGAGTCGCGCACTTCGTGCGCTCCCGCGCGCCATCCGCAAAACATTGCTCGTTCGGTATCCGTAGCGGCATTACGAACGGAACTCCTTTGGCGTCCCGTACCGGCGTCCCAGTCGATGGAGTACGGTCTCGTTGTCCTGTGGCTCGTGGCGTATGCCGTTTTGACGGCCATCTCTCTGCCCATCGCGTCAGTACTCTTCGAGCGATTTCCCGGCCACGGCGCGACGTTTGCGCTCCCGATTTCGCTCGCGGTGATGACACTCGTCGCCTACTGGATCGGCCACCTCGCGTTCGGCTGGTTCACGGCCGTCATCGCGGTCTGTATCCTCCTCGTCCTGTCTGCCCTCGCCTTCCGCGCTGGCGGTACGATTCATCCACGCGCGTTTCTCGGCGCGATGACGGTATTCGCGCTCGCGTTTTTGTTCATGGTTGCAATACGGGCGGTTGACCCGGCGGTGCATCCAGCGGGCGGCGAGAAGTTTCTGGATTTCGGGCTGCTCAAAACCGTTCTCCGTGCGGACCGATTCCCACCGGAGGATTTCTGGTTTGCGGGCAAAACGCTTCGCTACTACTACGGCGGATTTTTGATGACGGACATCCTCTCGATGCTCACGAGGACACCGCTACGGTATGCGTACAACCTCGCGCTCGCGGGCTTTTATGCAACACTTTTGACTGTTGCCTACGGGCTTGCCGGTGCGATTGCCGATACCCACGGGAAATCGGTTCGTGCGGCGGGCGTGTGTGCGGTCTTTTTCGTTGGAATCGCCGGCAACATCGTCACCCCCGCACGGATGGTGCTCGGATTCGTTCCCAAAAAACTCGCCGCACAGTACGGCCACGTCTTCCTCTCCGCCATTCGGGGTGTGCCCTCCGAGCAACTCATCGGGACCGTCACCACTCCAGAGGGATTCTCGTACTGGTACGCACGGTACGTCATCGATGGAACGATAGACGTCTTTCCGCTCTGGTCATTCCTCAATGGCGACCTGAACGCCTTCATGATCGCCATGACGTTTCTCGTGGGCTGTGCGGCGCTCTCGTTTGCGTACTACCGAACTCCCGAGAGTGAACTCGCCCGCCGGCGCGCGCTCGTCTTCGCCGCCTTTCCGCCCGCAGCGGGGCTGTGTGCGCTCATCAGCACGTGGAGTTTTCCAAGTGCCATTGGCCTGTGCTGGCTCTCGCTCACCTTCGCCGACGCTCGTCCCGCAACGTTGCTCCCTCCATCGCTTTCCCGATACGTCCCCATTCCGACAGACGCCACGACTGTGCGCGTACGCCTGCGCGATGAGGTTTCGCGGACGGTCGTCGCTGCCGTACTCGCCATCGCCGCCGGAGTACTCGGGGCTGCGTGGGCCTCGCCGTTTTTACTGTTCAACAAGCCAGTCGTCCGCGGGGTCGTGCTGTTCCCCCCGCGAAGCGGTCTCATTCAACTCTTTTTGGTTCACGGGGCGTTTCTCGTGGTCTTCGCGCTCTATCTGCTCGCGCGCCGCCCGCCGTGGCTGCGAGAGCGAGTGTCGAACTCTCGAACGAGAACACTCGCAGTAGTGGGTGTTGT
>DASSKS010000346.1:0-4673 GCA_035690245.1 Halococcus sp.
TGTCAGCCCGAGGCGGTCGTAGACGATGGTGTGTTCGACGTGTCCGGCTTGTTCGATGGCCTCGTCGGCGGCGTCTTTCAGACGTACTTCGTCGCCTCGGCGGTAGAACCCATCGCCCGTGAACAAAACTGTGGGTTCGGAATCGGCGATTCGGGTCGCGGTCGCATCCACACCGAAGCCCGAGAAGATGGGGACGGCGATTGCGCCGGCTTTGAAACAGCCATACAAAATTGCGATGACTTCCGGGACCATTGGCATATAGAGTCCAACAGTATCACCCGTTTCGATTCCGCGTTCTTCGAGCGCATTTGCTACCTGATTCGACTGTCGATAGAGGTCCTCGAAGGTCATTTCGCGCACGTCTCCGGGTTCGCCCTCCCAGAGACACGCGATATCGTCTTTGGTTTCTTCGTCGGCGGCGTAGCGGTCTACGACGTTGTGCGCGACGTTGATTTTCCCGCCGGGATACCACTTTGAGAACTGCGGTCCATCACTGTTGTCGCGCACTCGGTCGTAGCCCTCGTAGAACTCGATATCGAGATAGTCGATGAGTTCGTCCCAGAACCACTCGATGCCCGACTGTTCGACGCCCTCGACTTCGCCGCAGGTCCGGGCAATCAACTCGTCGTAGTCCGAAATACCGTACTCCTGCATGAACGCATAGACGTTCGTGGATTCGACGAACTCCTGTGTGGGTTCGTGGACGATTTCCTCGATGTCGGGTAGCGTCGTCATCGTCTGTAGTTGTTTCTGTGGGGTTTACAAGTATCTTCCTACGGGAGGGGTCAACGTGTCTGCGATGAGGACCAGTTTCAGTCTGCGGCAAACGGTTATCCCATCACATAGCGTATGAGTGAACGCAAGCGACGAATCACACCAGACGAAATCAGCATGAACGTAGCCATTTTCGAAACCACCATCGACATCGACGAGTCCGTCATTGCCGAATCCCCTCTCGAAATCCGCGAGCAGGTCCGCGAGTACGAGCGCGGCGACCGCCAGGAATTCGACTTGCGTGTCACCATCCCGGAGGGATTGACGGGCGAGGTGATGACCACGATGGCCGACATTCCCTACGGGGAGACACGCACCTATGGCGCGCTCGCTGCGGACCTCGACACCACACCCATCGCCATCGGGCAGGCGTGTGCCCGTAATCCCGTGCCGCTGGTCGTCCCCTGCCATCGTGTCGTCGGGAGTGATGGCGACCTCAAGGGCTACTCGGCGGCAGATGGAGTCGTCACGAAACGCCGGTTGCTCAACCTCGAAGCAGAGCACGGGCCAACGCCGACGCAAACACGATTACCGACGAAGGAAGGATAACCGACAGTAGTTGCGCCGTGCCGTTCCCGAATAGGCGACCCTTTTTGTAGTCGCCACGGCTATTCTCTTTCATGTACGTCCGGAACGCGAGAAACCGCGAGGAGGTCTGGCTTCTGGACCACATCGAGGCGATGGGTCTCGATGACGCCGCCTTTCGCTCGCGCGATTACGTCATCGCCATCGACGAGCAGAGCAACGAAAAGGTCGGCTTCGGTCGGATTCGGATTCATCGCGCAGGAGAGGGGGTCTGTGAACTCACCGGCATCGGTGTCCTCGAAAACTGGCGCGGGCAGGGCGTTGGCGCACACGTCATCGAGCGCCTACTCGATAGAGCAAGCGACGAGGGTTTTGAAATGGTGTATTCACTAACCGACCAGCCGCAGTATTTGGGACAGTTCGGTTTCGAATCCGTAGAAACTGACGAGCTTCCGGCGAAACTCGAAGACCGACTCGCAGAAAAACACGAAAACGTCGGTCCCGAGACCGTCGCATTGGAGGTCGCTATCGAGGACTTTTCGATGCCTGAACGTTTGCGCGAGCGGTTCAAACACGCTGCCGAAAACCACGAAGACGAACCAGAAATCGAGGAAACCCCCGAGGATTTCGGCATCGATTCGGAGAACACGACCTACAAGTACGACACCGGATGACCAACTCGGCGGTCAAACGTTAAGGGCGCACAACACCCAGTCGAACCATGTTCGATTCTGACGACCTCGCTACAATCCGCTCGGCAAAAGACGAATGGGAGGAAGAAACCCTTTCGCCCACGCTCGAACGATTCGGCGAGCGCAAAGAGGAGTTCACCACCGATACTGACGGCCAGCAGGTGAACCGTCTCTATACGCCAGACGACATCGGCGAGCACGACTACCGCGAGGATGCGGGCTTTCCGGGCGAAGAACCCTACACCCGAGGGCCGTACCCGACGATGTACCGTGGACGGCTCTGGACGATGCGCCAGTATGCGGGCATGGGCACCGCAAAAGAGACCAACGAGCGGTTTCAGTATCTGATTGACGAGGGTCAGACTGGGCTTTCGATGGCCTTTGACCTTCCGACGCAGATGGGCTATGACTCCGACGACGAGATGGCCGCCGGCGAGGTGGGAAAATCCGGCGTCGCCATCGACTCGATTCACGACATGGAGACCGTCTTCGAGGGTATCACACTCGATGAGGTCTCAACCAGTATGACCATCAACGCGCCCGCCTCCGTGTTGCTGGCGATGTATATCGCCGTCGGCGACAGAAAGGGGGTTCCGCGCGAGGAACTCAGGGGAACCATCCAGAACGACCTCCTCAAGGAGTACGTCGCGCGCAACACCTACATCTATCCGCCCGAACCCTCGATGCGAATCATTACTGATATCTTCGAATTCTGCGAGGCGGAGGTCCCGAACTTCAACACCATCTCGATTTCGGGCTATCACATCCGTGAAGCGGGTTCCTCTGCAGCCCAAGAAATCGCCTTCACCCTCGGTGATGGCATCGAGTACGTCGAAGGCGCGCTCGATGCCGGTCTCGCGGTCGATGACTTCGCTCCCCAACTATCCTTCTTTTTCGCCTCGTACAACAATATCCTAGAGGAAGTCGCCAAGTTCCGGGCCGCCCGCCGGATGTGGGCGAAAATCATGACCGAGCGATTCGAGGCCGAGGACGCCGACTCGAAGAAACTCAGGTTCCACACCCAAACCGCCGGTTCGACGCTGACCGCTCAACAAATCGATAACAACATCGTTCGGGTCGCGTATCAGGCGCTCGCTGGCGTCCTCGGCGGGACTCAGAGCCTCCACACCAATGGAAAAGACGAAGCGCTCGCGCTTCCCACCGAAGAAAGCGTTCGCACAGCATTGAGAACCCAGCAGATTCTCGCCCACGAGTCGGGTGCAGCGGACACCATCGATCCGCTCGCGGGGAGTTACTACGTCGAGAGTTTGACCGACGAACTAGAGGAAGAGGCGTTCGAGATTTTAGAAACCATCGACGAGAAGGGCGGAATGCTCCAAGCCGTCGAGGACCAGTGGGTTCAGCGCCAAGTGCAGGATGTGGCGTTCGAGCGCCAGCGCGAAATCGAGGAGGGTGAGCGCGTCATCGTGGGTGTCAACGAGTATCGAATCGACGAAGAAGCCGAGGTGGACCTAGAGGAAATCACCGAAGAAGACCAACAGCGCCAGCGCGACCGCCTGCAAACCGTGCGCGACGAACGCGACGAGGCGGCCACGGAGGAGGCGCTTTCTGCTCTCCGCGAGGCCGCAGAAGGCGACGACAATCTCATGCCATATATCATCGACGCGGTGAAAGCAGAAGCCACGACTGGGGAAATCTGTGATACGATGCGCGAGGTGTTCGGCGAGCATCAGGGTGGGGCTGCGCTGTGAACGTCGACCACGCGGGCGTTGCGACCGACGACACCGACGCACTCGCGGACCTCTATGCAGACTTGTTCGACACACCAGTCATCCACGAGGAGGAGTTCAATGGCATGAACGTCGTCTTTCTTGACTGTGGAAATGGATACTTCGAACTGCTTGAACCGCTCGAAGACGAGGGCGCGGTCGCGCGCTATCTCGACAGTAACGGACCGGGAATCCACCACCTCGCACTCGAAACCGACGATATCGAAGCCGCACTCGACCGAATGGACGAGAACGGAATCGACTGTATCGACGAGGAACCGCGGACGGGTGCATGGGGCCACGACGTAGCGTTTCTCCATCCGAAATCGACGGGCGGCGTTCTGATTGAGTTCGTCGAACACTAACGAGTCAGAATTCACTCTCCGATGATTCGATGACAGCGGCCACGGGGTTTTCCTCTCAGCCGTCGGCGGGCGCTTCCATGCTCTCGGTATCGAGAATCAGGGTGTTGTCGGTATCGACCGTGCCATCGACGCGGCCCGTGATGGCGAGGCTCGATTTCGGTGTCGGACCCACGGTCACGATATCTCCCTCGTGGAAGTCACGAACCGAGCCTTGCAGGTGAATCTCCGCGCGGCATTTTTCGGGATGGTGGACGCTGAGGAGGTCGATTTCCTGCACGTTTACGTTCTCGACGAGTTCGCCGTTGTGACTGAGCGGGACGGCTTCCGGTTCGTCCATCTCCTGGATGTCGAGTGCGCTGTAGGCGTTCGCCGTTGGTTTGTAGCCGCCTTTGGGTCCCGGAACGCCCTCCACAAGCTGAAGCGCTTTGAGGCTCTGCATCTGGTTGCGAATTGTGCCCGGATTTCTGTCCACCATCTCGGCGATACTTTCGCCTTTGACCGCGCTCTCGCTCTCGCGGTAGAGGTCGACGAGTTCTTGCAGAATCTTCTTCTGGCTGTCAGTGAGTTCGATAGATGACATATGTGCG
>DASSKS010000347.1:0-5049 GCA_035690245.1 Halococcus sp.
GGTTGTGCGGTGGGTGTTCAACACCACGCCGCTGGCATCAACCGGGGGACCGGGGAGTGGTCCGAGGTCTCCGACTCTGAGCAGGAAATCCTTGCCCGGACACGTCGTCCACTTCTTCCGTGCCGCCGGGACGACCACCGGGTCAACTCCGATGCCTAGTTTCCCGAAGTAGGCCTCGGACGTGGTTATCGAGAGGTGGTCCGCCGACGCAGACGTGCCGGTAATCGAGATGTGAAACGGCGTCTGCGGGCCAGTGCGGAAGTTCTTGTAGATGGTCAACCCTTGGATGTTCGCCGAATCGAACGACAGTTGGGCCGCCGGCACGCCCGTGCGAGTGCTCGTGTCGGTCGTGACGTTCTGATGGTTGTAGAACGTTCCCGAGAACTCATCAGCAATGACGACTGTGCCCTCGATTTGTGCCTGTTCCGGGAAGGACTGTTGTGCTGCTGCGGCCACGAACGGGTGGGCGAACACGCTGAGGGCGACCACCGTGACGACCAACAATGACACGGAGGCGGTTCGGCCGCCCGCCCCTGCTTGCGACCCGGAGGTACTCGACCCGGTGACAGAACGCACAGACCGCGTGCCGAACAGCCCATCCGAGTCCTCAGACGAGTCCTCTCCGAAATCGAAGCCGCTTTCTTCGCTTGCGTCGCTTCGCTCGTCGGTGCCGCCGGACCCGCCTGACTCGTCGTCTTCTGTCTCCCACGCATAACAGAGCACGCCACCGATGATGCCGAGTACGAGACCGATACCCAGTCCACCGAGCGCGCCATACAGCGAGAATATCGAGAACACGACGCCGAAAATCCCGAAGATGTCCGCGAGATCGGGCCGCGTGAGCGCGAACATCCCACACAGGAACACGAGCGCAGCGAACAGGAGTCCAATGGGCGAGAGCGCTTTGCCCAACAGGATGGTTTCGGGCGCGATGTGGATGGGTATCCACGCGATGACGAACGACGCCAGAATCAACAGCGCGCCACCGGCAAACGGGCGACCGTGTCGCCAGCGGTTGAACCGGGCGCGCCGCTTCGAGAGCACTCCGTCACCACCTGCCGACCCTGACTTCGTCATCTGAGACATTCTCTGTGTCGTGTGTCCAAAAGTCGTATGGACAAAGATTAGCTGAGTGTGATGTCGTTACCGTCGGAGTAGTCGCCGTCACCGTTTTGGTCGTACTCGACTGCCAACGTGAGACCCGGAATGTGAATCTCATTGACTGCCTGATAGGTCGCTTTGATCGTCGCATCTTCGAGGACGATACCGGGGTTCGAGGCGTCCTTGAGGTCGATGGTCTTCGGCGAGGTGAATTTGTCCATGCCCTGATGGCGCTGTGCGGCGGTCGAGGGCGCGGCCTGATAGAACTTCTCGCTGAAATCAGAGGAGGGGCGTTCGTTGATCAACAGCCCGTTGAACGTCGATTTGTCCGCTTTCAGTACATACTGCTTGACGAGGAGTGAATCGGCGGTGACCGTATCCGTCGAGGTTATGACGATTCGGGCGTTGCCGCCGATGGCCGGCACACCCTCAAACTCCTTGAACAGCGTGAGACCGTCGATTTCCACCGAGGAGAACTCGGCGACTGCGACCGGGATTCCCTCTTTGGAGGTCGTATCCGAGAGACCGGGATAGAGGAACAGGTCGTTGCCCCTGAGTTCGTCGGCCTTGATGGTAAATCCTCCGACGCCTGCAAGCGGTGCGGCGAACGCCATGCCGCTGCTCACGATGAGCATCGCGACGAGCACGACGACGCCGAACGACACTGCCGTTCCCTTTGCTAAAACTTTCTTATCGTACATGGTGTATCACGTTTTGACTGCAACCGGGCTTCCCTCGTCTGAACGGGCGTGGTCTGTGAATCGGCCACCGGCATCGGTGGCTCGCTCCTGACGCGAACCGTCAACAGAACCCTCTCAGGGCGACCGCGTGCGTCGAACCCGCCACTCCCGCACGCCACTGCACCGTCCATGACACCTGTACTACGCTCGCACATTTACCTTACGGTTGTCCCAACTATGCACGGTTGTTTATATAGACCGGTCGTTTCGTATCGTTTCAGCCGGGACGAAAAGCGTTGTAAACGGTTCATCCGGCACGAAAACAACCAACAGCGGAGGGTGGACAAGAAGAAAAAGCGTCGTCAGCGTGCGGCGGCGGCGACGCGCTCTTTTTCTTCTTTCTGGTTGATGGCGTAGGTCTGCACATCGTAATTCGCCGCGCCCATGAGCTGGGAGGCAAGCGCCTCGTGGGCGTCGGTGGGTGATTTGAATGAACTACTGTGTGTGCCCTCGGCGATGAACTTGAGCGCTTGGTCAACCCGGCGCTGGGGGGCGACATCCACCGCTTGGGGAACCGAAATTCCACCATACTTCAGTCGAACCGTCTCCTCACGTGGTGCGGCGTTTTCGACCGCCCGCACGAGCACCTGAATCGGATTCTCGTCGGTGCGTTCTGCCACGAGCGAGAACGCCTCGCGGACGATGCGGGTGGCCTGTTGTTTCTTTCCCGTGTTCGAGGCGGTCTGCATCAGGCGATTGATGAGGCGCTCGACCACTGAAATCTCGCTCTTTTGGAACTGCTTGCCGGCGTGTCGGCCCATCGTGTGCTCGACGGGTGTGACAGCCAGATAGCGCTCGGTGCTCGGGTCTGCGTACTCGATCCCCGAAATTTCCCAGCGCTCGAACAGTTTCGCGCCGGTGTCTTCGTCCGCTCCTGCCGGTTGGTCCGGTTCGGGGGCTTCGGATTCGCTCATCGGACTGGTTTCTCCGCGTTTCCTCGGACTAGTTCGATGAGCGAGACGCCGTTGACTTTCTCGACTTTGTAGTTCACTCCTGAAAGATCACCCATCGCGCGACCCTTCGCGCCGCCGATGCCCGCAATCGTGACCTCGTCGTGTTCGTCGATAAAGGAGATAGCCCCGTCGCCCGGACAGAACGCCGTCACCTGCTTGCCGTTTTTGATGAGTTGGACCCGCACACACTTGCGAATCGCCGAATTTGGCTGTTTTGCCTCGATTCCTACTTTTTCGAGTACGATACCTCGACCCTGTGGTGCACCGCCCAAGGGGTCGGATTGTTCGCGCAGTCCACGCGCTCTGCGGGCGTATTTCGCATCGGACCACCGATGGTTCTGGCGGTCCTTTTTGAGCTTTCGCGCAGCGTACTTGCCGTTGGCCATATGCCTGTGCTATCCGAGCGAGCCACTTAAGCCTCCCTTTTCGGGGCGGTTGGCGCGCGCTCGCGCTCGTGTGCGAACGAAGTCGTTCGAAAGGCGCGAAGCGCCTTTCGTGATCTCGGAAGACCATCGGTCTTCCGAGGAGTCGTCGGAAACGCGAAGCGTTTCCGAGATCGTCAAAAGAGCCTTCGGCTCTTTTGGACCTCGCGGGACCTTCGGTCCCGCTCAGTGACGAGAGAGCGAAGCTCTCTCGAACCATGAGCACCGAGCGCAAATCGGCGTGCGAGGTCTGCGCGAGCGAAGCGAGTGCAGGCTTTGTCAGAGCGAAGTCGTTCGAGAGAACTTCGTTCTCTCGTGATGACGAGACGGCTCCGCCGTCTCGAACCACTCTCACAGTGGATGAGCGAACGAGCGCAGCGAGTGAGCGAATCGGCTGGGGAGGCGTGTGGCGCGGTGCGGTGGCGGTTTCTCATATGGACCAACATTCGCGGTTCGTTTCTCGTTTCGATTCACTCCACAGAGAGGCAAGGTGGGAAGTCTACGACTTTAGTCGAAAAAATTGACAACGTATTGTATTCACGCCAAGTCATATTTTCCCGAGTCATCTCACATCAATTCGATGTCGTCAATGTCGAAGTGGCGCTTCGCCAGCGTTCGTGCGGTTTCGATGTTCCGACCATCGTTTCCAATAGCAACACCTGTATCCGCCCGCTCGACCTCCGCATAGGCCACCATCGAGTGATTTTCGCTGATAGTCACGTTGTGGACGACGGCTGGTGCGAGCGCGTTGGCGACGAACCGTTCTGGCGTATCAGCGTTCTCAACGAGTGAAACACGTCGTCCGAGTCGTTCTTCGACCTGCTCGACCGCGTAGCCGTCAGGACCGATAGCATCGCTCATTTCGCCACTTGCCACCAAAAAGCAGACGCGCTCGTCGTTGATGAGACAATCGACGGCACTCGCCCCCGTCACGTCCTCGAACAGCGCGATGTGTTGGCGCGCGTCGTCCGAAAGCGTGACTCGCATCAGTCCGCGCGCTCTGGTTCCTCGCTCGTCGCACCGCCCATCCGTAGGGTGACATCGCCGGTTCCGAGCTTGATTGGTTTGCCGACGATGACGTTCTCTGTCACGCCATTCAAATCGTCGATTTCGCCGTGGACGGCAGCATCGAGTAAGTGATTCACCGTGACCTCGAAGGCCGCGCGCGCGAGCACCGAGTCCTTGTTGCCGGAAATCCCATGCCGACCGATGGACTCGATGGTTCCCTCGGCGGTCATGATGTCCGCGACCAACATGAGGTGACGGATGTTCACGTCGCCCAATCCCTGTTCTTCTAAGGTGTTCATCGTCTCGTCGATGATGGTCTCGCGCGCGGCCTCGACGCCGAGTTCGCGGTAGACCTCGTGGATGTTGTTACAGGTCGTCCGCGAGGCATCGACGCCCTCGATGTCGAGTACGTCGCCGAAGGCCGATCCCTCAGTATAGAGGACGAATTCGTCACCCGATTCGAGTTCTTCCTTGCGGATGACGACCCGCGAAACCTCCTCGATACCTTTGAAGACGATTTCGCGCAATTGCTCGACCAGTTGGAGCAACTCACGGTAGCTCGGCTGTTCGGGACCGAATTCGACCGTCGTCCTGGACTGAGTGACCTCGACACCTAAGGAATCTTCGATGATTTCTGCGACCTCCTCTGCTGTAATCATCCGTTCTTCCAAGGTCTGTTCGTTCAGATTGACCTGGACGAGCATATCCGCGACGTTCGTTGAAACGTCACCGAGCGCGAGGATTCGGGTGGCCTCGATGCCCCAGACCACCTCGTGGGCTTTCTCCCTGTCCGTGGCGTACTCGCCCTCCAGATGAACGGTCATC
>DASSKS010000348.1:0-2133 GCA_035690245.1 Halococcus sp.
ACACAGAACGAGTCGAGGAGATTGCAGCACGCTTCGACCTCGGCTGTTCTATTGTCGGCGAGGTCACGGAGGGGAACTACACCTGTATCTTCGATGGTGACGTCGTTGCCGACGTTCCTGCCGATTTCCTCACCGACGGCGCACTGATGCACGACCTCCCAGCCGAAGCACCCGCCGAATCGGAACGCGACCTCCCCAGTCCAGCCCTCGAAACGGCGGTCGAGCAGGTGGTGAAAAGTCCGAACACCGCGAGCAGGGAGTGGGTGTATCGCCAGTACGACCACGAAGTGGGTCTTCGCACCGCCCTCGGACCGGGTGACGATAGTGCCGTGATGGCGATTCACGAAACCGAACGCGAGGGAAGTGGTATCGGACTCGCGCTCTCTGCGGGTGCAGAGCCGAACTGGACCGCCGCAAACCCGAAAGCGGGTGCGAAAGCGGTCGCACTCGAAAACGCCACCAATCTCACCGCCAAGGGAGCAACGCCGCTCGCCGCCGTTGACTGTCTCAATGGAGGCAATCCCGAGAAATCCGACGTGTATGGCGGCTTTTCAGCAATCGTGGATGGACTCGCGGAGATGTGTTCTGTACTTTCCATCCCGGTGGTCGGCGGCAACGTCTCGCTCTACAACGATTCCGTCTCAGGACCGATTCCGCCGACACCCACGGTGGCGATGGTCGGTGCGCGCGCAGGCTACGATTCACCACCGACCGCACTCACTGGCGACGGAACACTCCTCCTGGTCGGCGACCGCGCGCTCGCAGAGCGAGGACGGCTGGGTGGCTCCGTGTATCTCGATAGCTTCGGCGGGACGGACCGCTTTCCGACGCTCCCTGAAAATCCGAAAGTGTTCGTCGAAACGCTCGCTGCGGTGGCCGATGACGACGAAACGCCCGCAGTCCACGACGTGAGCCACGGTGGTCTCTGTGTCACGCTCGCCGAAATGGTTTCACCGAGCGCGGGTGCAGTAGTCGAACTCGACACTCCAGCGAGCACCGCCGAAGCGCTCTTTCACGAGCAACCGGGTCGAGCAGTCATCGAAACCAAGAATCCAGCAGCAGTCCGTGAGGCGTTTGCCGATGTCGCGCCCGTTCACGAACTCGGCGAATCGACCGACACGGGGACGCTTGAACTGACTGTCAACGACTCAGGGATATCGGTCTCGGCAGAGACCATCTCCGACTGGCGTACTATCCTCGAACGCGAAATGGCGTGAGCCAGCACAAATCCCACGATATCAGCTGTCTTCGTCAGCTATCGCGCGTTCGATTGCGCTGTCGATGGTCGTGTGCTTGACCGAAACGAACTCCTCGATGTCGCCGTTTCTGACGACAACTGTATTATCGAGACCGCGCATGAGCGGCGAGACGATGCTCTCTGGAACGTCGGTCAGGCGCGTAAGCCAGTAGGCCGCCGTGCGTTCTCCGACCCACGGAACGCTCACGACGAACAACCACCGACCGCGAGCGCGCGCCGTGCGCTGGAGTAAGTCCGCGTGGGTGAGTACCGCAGAACCACCGATATCGAAGGTTTTCCCGCTCGTCTCGGGCACCGCGAGGACACAGACGAGATAGGCAATCACGTCCTTGATGGCGATTGGCTGGCACTTCGTGTATACCGCCGTCGGCAGTGGAAGGACACAGATTCGGGGGAGGTGCTCGACGAACTGTCGAATCATCTCGAAACTCGCACCGCCCGCGCCGACGATGATAGCCGCTCGGAGCACCGTGAGGTCGTATGCACCCGCTTTGAGAACCCGCTCGACCTCGCGGCGCGAGCGAAGATGGGCCGAGAGCGCATCCGATTCTCTGCCGAGACCACCGAGATAGACCACCCGCTCGACACCCGAATCGCTCGCCGCACAGGAAAAATTTCGGGCCGCCCGCCGGTCGCGTGCTTCGAAATTTTCCGATTCCATCGAGTGGACGAGATAGTACGCCGCCGCGCAGTCCTCGAACGCTGTCTCGAAACTTCCGGGTTCGAGGAGGTCGCCTTCGACGATGCGAACGTCATTTGGACCTTCATACCGGTCTGCGTCGCGGGTGAGAACGGTGCATTCGTGACCGGTCTCGCGGAGTGCGGGAACGAGTCGTCCACCGACGAACCCCGTCGCGCCGGTCACCAGAACGCGC
>DASSKS010000349.1:0-2421 GCA_035690245.1 Halococcus sp.
CAACCGGGACCTGAACCATAGTATGTCGCTCGGAAATGTTTCTAAGCATATTTACTCAGCAGTGTTCGCTTATGAGGGACCTCAAAAACAAACGTTCAAAAAGAATGTTATGGATTATTACAAAAATACTCCAGATATTGAGAAAGTAGCGAATGTAATTTGCGTCCTTGACGAATACGTAGCATTGAGACAGAACGGAAGTCTTCATTTCGTGGATACTGGACAGGATAGTCTAAACTGGTTTTTCACCAATATATCCTCAGCCGCATATAAGAATTTCTGGGGGCAACCAGATTTGCAGAGTTATTCAAATTCGACTAAAAAGCCGCAGTTCTAATTATGTCCATCAAGATTGACCCAGACACGCGCCTATGCGCGCCTCGCCCTTCATCCGCCAAGGCTCGCAACCGCACAGCACAGCACTGCTACCGCTAACCGCAACCGCACCGCAACCGCCGCCGCGGCCGCACCGCGCCGCCACAGCCACCGAAACCCGACGGGTTTTCCTCACGGGCGGGCAACGAACCACTAATGAACGACGAACTCACAGAGCAAATCGAACACGAAGCCGAAAAACACGCCCTGCTCAACGCGGTCAAACACGGCGGCGCAGCCGATGTCGGAGCAGTTATCGGCCCACTCATGGGCGAAAATCCCACGTTCCGCGAACACGGTGACGAAGTACCGAGCGTCGTCGCGCCCGTCGTTGAGGAGGTGAATGAACTCGGTGCGGAAGGACGGCAAAAACGCCTCGAAGTCGTCGCACCCGACTTGCTCGCAGATTTAGAAAGCGAAACGGAAGAAGACGACCATCCCCTTCCTGATTTACCGAACGCCGAAGAAGGCGACGTTCGGATGCGACTCGCACCCAACCCAAATGGCCCGTGGCACCTCGGCAACGCCCGAATGCCCGCGGTCATCGGCACCTACAAGAACAGGTACGACGGCTGGATGCTGTGCCGGTTCGATGACACCGACCCCGAAACCAAACGCCCGGACCTCGCGGCCTACGACGCCATCGTGGACGCAATCGAATATTTGGGATTCGAACCCGATGAGGTGGTCCGGGCCTCCGACCGGATGGAAACCTACTACGAGTACGCCCGCGAACTCATCGAACTCGGGGGTGCGTACACCTGCTCGTGTCCCGCCGAAAAATTCTCGGAGTTGAAAAACTCCGGCCAGCCGTGTCCACACCGCGACAAAAGTAGTGAAAAGACCCGCGAGGAGTTCGCTGCGATGGTCGCGGGCGAGTACTCGGCAGGCGAGATGGTTCTCAGAGTCCGAACGAACATCGAGCACAAAAACCCCGCACTCAGGGACTGGGTCGCCTTCCGAATTGTCGATACGCCACACCCCCGCGAGGAAGCCAGCGAGTACCGCTGTTGGCCTCTCTTGGATTTCCAGAGTGGTATTGATGACCACCTATTCGAGATTACCCACATCATTCGTGGCATCGACCTCCAAGACTCCGCGAAACGCCAGCGATTTCTCTACGAGTACTTCGGCTGGGAATACCCCGAAGTCATCCACTGGGGCCACATCCAACTCGACGCCTACGACGTGAAGATGAGCACCTCGACCATCAAGCGCCTCGTGGAGACGGGCGAACTCGACGGGTGGGACGACCCGCGCGCGCCCACGGTTGCAAGCCTCCGCCGACGCGGAATCAGAGGCGATGCCATCACCGAGGCGATGATTTCGCTTGGAACCTCCACGAGCAACGTCGATTTGGCGATGAGTTCGGTGTACGCCGCCAATCGAGCACGCATCGACGACGAGGCAGACCGCGCGTTTTTCGTGCGAGATGGTATCGAAAAAACGGTCATCAACGGCCCGGAGGTCGGTGAACCCCCTGTTCATCCGAATCACGAAGAACGCGGCGTCCGCGAGATTCCGGTCGAAGGCGGTGTGTTAGTCGAACCGGATGACGTACCGGCAAACGGAAACCGCGTCTGGCTGAAGGGCTATGGCTGCGTGCGCCACACCCGCGATGCCTTCGAGTTCGTCGGCACGGACATCGAAGTCGTCCGCGAGGAAGGCGTTCCGGTGATTCACTGGGTGCCAGCCGAGAACAACCGACTCCTCCGACTGCGAACGATGGAAGGCGACATTGAGGGCCGAGCAGAACCCGCTATTGCCGACCGAAACCCCGACGAAGTGGTACAGTTCGAGCGGGTCGGGTTCGCGCGCATCGATAGACAAGAAGACGAACGGACGGTCGCGTATTTCGCCCATCCATAACTACCGCCACGCTTTCGTGTTCGTGGCCCGTATCGCCGCGTCGCCATGTCCGGGGAGGAACTCACAGAGTACGTCGAGGGAATCGTTCACGAGGAGACACAGATTGGCGAGCACGGTCTCGATTTGACAGTTGAGAACATCCACGAAATCGAGGAACCGGGCCGCGTGGATTTCGGT
>DASSKS010000350.1:0-6615 GCA_035690245.1 Halococcus sp.
TGTTCGCCTTCGGATAGGCGGTGGCGCGCTCGCGCTCGTGTGCGAACCGGGCGAGACGGCTCCGCCGTCTCGCCGGACGTGCGAACGGGCCTTCGGCCCGTGAGCAGACGAAGATGAGCACCGAGCGCAAATCGGCGTGCGAGGTCTGCGCGAGCGGAGCGAATCGGCTGGGGAGGCGTGTGGCGCGGTGCGGTAGCGGGATAGGCTAGCAGTCCTACCGCGAGTGAACGGAGTGAGCGAGCGGCAGTTTTTAGTCCAGGTTTTTGCGAGGAGAGGTGTGCGAACGAAGTGAGCACACCCGACGAGTAAAAAAGTGGGAGTCGAATCGGCTGGGGAGGGTGTGGCCTGCGGTATTTATTGTCCGCGATTCGTTTATAGACTATATTCCTATATAAGATAAAAATTATATGATTGGGTTTTAATTCATAATTTTTATAGACAAGTTGGATGCTGGCCGAGCGCGATGTACATTATTCGAACACTCGACTTTCCTCTTCGAGCGCTTCGATATCGTCTGCAATCTTGCTGGCTTCATCAGGAAATAGTGCTACCTGCACCTCGTTTCCTTCTCCATCCTCGAAGACGAGTTTCACACGCTTATCGCCGAACTCGCGCGCTTCGGCGCTCGAAACGTCGAACAGTTTCGCCTCGGCGGATTTATTTGTGGGACCGACGTTTTTGATGGAACCGTCTTTGAGTTCGACCATGAACTCATCGAATCGTAGGTTGAGCACATTATCGGTATGCGTGCTCTGCGGTTAACTACTTGCCATTCGACGAAAACGATTAGCAGAACCGCGCGCTATCTCGTCGCATGGGAGAGACACGCGAGCAACGACGCGACGAAATCGACGCGATACTCGAACGAAAGCCCGGCACGAGCGAGGTGCGCGACGAGGCAGACCGCTATACCGTCGTGGGAGCAGCCAGTCGTGAGACTTTTGCGAACTGGCTAACCCCGATTGAAGAGCACTTCGTCTGTCACCGCAACCCGATTCCCGCTGGCGACGTCGACTCGTGGACGATTTCGCTCACAGGCGACGTCGAGGGCGAACTCCCACTCTCCGATATCATCGAGGAGTGTCCGACGGTAGCGGTCGCACACACGATGGAGTGTGCGGGCAACGGACGCGGCCAGCACGACCCGGAGACGGGAAGCGTCCAGTGGGATTCGGGAGCTGTCGGAACCGCCTTCTGGACCGGGACACCAGTGCGTTCGGTGCTGCGGGCTGTCGGATTCGACACAAGCGAAGCCGACGACCGCTGGCTCACCGCAATCGGTGGCGATAGCCTCGATGAGGAAGTCTTCGCGCGGTCGATTCCGCTCTCGAAGGCACTCGATGACTGTATCCTCGCCTATGGGATGAACGGCCAACCCCTCCCCGAAGAACACGGCCATCCGGTTCGGCTGGTAGTTCCCGGCTGGTACGGCGTCAACAGCGTGAAGTGGCTCTCTGAACTCCGGGTGATGGACGGAATGGTTCGGGAGGGGTCGCTCGATAGGACTGGGACACACGCCCGCTGGCAACAAGACGACTACCGAATCCATCCAGAAGACGAGACGCCAGAACACGCAGATACCATCGAGACGGTCGATACATGGGCACAACTCGAATCGAGCGAAGTCGAACATCCCTACACGTTCGATGAAAACATAATGTCACTTATCGGTCGACCAACGGGCGAGACAGTCATCACCCCCGGAGAGACCGTCGAAGTGCGCGGTGTCGCGTGGGCGGGCGACGACGACATCGAACGGGTCGAGGTCTCGACCGACAATGGCGATAGCTGGCACGACGCGGAACTCTTTGGCCCGGCCTACGCGGGCGCATGGCGGCTGTTTTGCTACGAGTGGGACGCGGACATCGGTTCGCACATCCTTCTCTCGCGTGCGAGCGACGACCGCGGACGAATTCAGCCAGCGGCCATCGGCACGCCCGAGGAGGGTCTCGACGCCGTGGCGGACGGCAAATACCCGTGGAACGAGGGCGGCTACGGCGCGAACGCCTATCTGCCGAATGCCGTCACTGTCGAAACCACTGAAAGCGATTCGTTGGAGTGATCAAACGAGCGCTACCAGTGCCTCGGCGGCCGCAAATCCCCGGAAGGCGTACCCGAAGACGAAGGCCGCGGGCAGCACCGCAACGAGGGCCGCTCGCCAGAAACCGATTTCGTGGACGTGCGCCGTGCCAATGACGAGCAGCGCCGTTCCATACGCTGCACACGCCAGTCGAAGCGCGGGAATCGGTGCGCCCGCGAATACACAGGGGGCAGTCGCGTAGGCGATCACTTGGACTGTCTCGCTGATGCCGGCGCGTCCGTCGGCGAGCGGGATGAGTACGAGGGTCTGGATGGCCGCCGCCATGTGAAGCGCAAGCGGTGCAATCAGCCCGACAGCGACCACGAGTGCGAGCACGGACGAGACGACTCGCTGGCCGGCGACGACTGGATACGCGCCGGGCACGAGCGCAAAGCGCGTCGCCTCCTCGATGAGCACCACAGTTCCGACGAACACCAATCCGGGGGCTTGGTCGCCCGGCGCGACACCCGTTTCGAAAAACCGGCGCGGACGCACCAGCACTTCGGCCCACGCGCGCGCGAGCGCTATCGGACCTCTGTCGCGCCCGCCGGTTGGATTCTCGACCCACTGCGTCACTGTCGTCGGTACCGTGGCAGTGCCTATCCGGGTTTCGACACGTCGGTGTCCGGCAGTGCCGCAATCATTGCCTAACCACAACAGATACGTCTCGATGCCGAAATCCATGAGAAGTCCTTCAATGGATTTCATCAACAACTATAAGTCACGAGTCATTCATCGATAAAACGTAGAGGCTATGACTCGTTGTCTCGTGCTTCGCTCGTTTTTTGCCCTCGTCGCGTTCTGTACAACCGCGCAGCGGTAGTTGAGTAGCAGCAGCACCCGGTCTCGCCTCACTACGTGTTCCGTAGTTGTAATTTATCCAAGAGAACACACGCATATGCCGACAGCCACCGAGTTCGTGCTCGACAGTGAGCAGGTCACGGTCGGTAACTCCTGTCCACAACTCGAACCGACACCAGGTGACGTACAGCCAGCGGTACCCACGACTAACGACCAATCCGCTATCTTCGGCGCGAGAGAGGTTCGATATGAGTGACCGCGGAGAATCAGCGGCGACCGCGGACGAGCGCTCTCCGTCGCTTTGGCGCAATCGGAACTTCCTGCGGCTCCTGTTCGGGCGATTAGTCACGAACGCTGGGGATAGTCTCTATACGATTGCGGGGATGTGGTTGGTGTATGACCTCACCCAGTCGAGTTTCTATACGGGCATTGCTGGGGCGTTGTTCCTGCTACCGCCAGCGCTCCAATTCATCTCGGGTCCGCTCGTCGACCGGTGGTCGCTCACTCGCACCCTCGTATGGACGCAACTCATTCAAGCCATCCTTATTCTCTCGATTCCCGTTGCAGCCTATTTCGGCCAGCTATCCGTCGGACTGATTCTGTTGACCATTCCGCTGCTCTCACTACTGAACCAGTTCGTCTATCCCGCACAGAATGCGGCCCTTCCTCGCATCGTCTCCGAAACCCAGCTGACACGCGCCAATTCGGCGTTTTCGTTCGCCAATCAAGGAACGAACATGGTTTTCCGAGCGCTTGCGGGAGTACTCATCGCACTCGGTGGGGCAGTCTCGCTGTTCGTACTGGATTCAGTCACCTTCGCCATAGCGGTGCTTTCGTTCACTGGTGTTCGAATACCTACACCAACAGACACACCCGACGAAACTGCCTCGATTGACATTTCTGGATATCTATCCGACCTCCGTGATGGAGTCGAGTGGCTCCGGGGAACCGTCTTTGCCGAGATGATGCTCACCACGGCGGTCACGAACTTTTCGTCCGGCGTGATGATTGCGATTCTTCCAGCGTTCGCAGCCCTCCGTGGCGGCTCGGTACTCTATGGAGCGCTGTACGGAGCAATCGGCGGCGGTCTTTTGCTTGGCGCTCTGGTCGCCTCTCGATTGACCCACATCAAATACGGCTCGATTCGAATGATTGGTCTCGGTATGGGATTTTTCTTGTGGCTCGGAGCGGTCTATTCTCCGTGGCCGGCGCTGACTGTCGTCCTGTTCGTTCTGACGGGGGTTCCGGTGGGGAGTACGAACGTGATGGGCCAGACGCTGATTCAGACCGTTACACCAGACGACCTCCTCGGTCGAGTGACCTCCGTGGATGCAAGCGTCGCCACGCTCACCGTCCCAATTGGGTCGTTCCTCGGTGGGATTATGAGTAGCGCGTTCGGCGTCGTGACGACAATGGCAATAGCTGCGTTCGGCTTTGGGTTCGTGAGTTGCTACTTTGCGCTCCGTCCGCGCTTGCGTCGTCTTCCAGCGATGGACAACATCGATCCGACAGAGTTCAACAGCTACGACACAGCACCCTCATCGCTGAAAAGCTCCGATTGACCGGTGCGCTGTTCACTCCCTACCTCGGGACTGGCAGAATACGTATGAATGTATCCACAGGCTGAGTGTTTCGAAACACGATTCTGACGCCGAACCAGCCAGAATCAGTCGTCCGCGCCGGCGTTCTCGGTGCTTTCGATACTCGGGGGGTCGGGTTCGATGTAGGCATATTCCACCGCTCGCCGGCCAAGCGTCGCCACGCGCTCTCTAGAATTTTCATCCACGAGTTCGCCGTTCTCGAACTTGTCGTTCACCTGCGGAACGGCGGCCTGATGCGGGATGATCCACGCATGGAGTGCGCGCGCGACCGACCGGAGGTGGTCGAGCGGCGTGATGGGGAAGGCTCCGAGACCAACGCACAGTAGCCCCACAGTCGTATTCTCGAACTCGTCGAACCCACAGTAATCGAGCGCGGTTTTCAAACCCGACGAGTACGACCCGTGGTATGAGGGGGTGCCGAGGAGGACGCTATCACCCCGACGAATCCGGTCCTTCAGCGCGAGCGCGTCGCCGGCATCGCGCGCATCAGCGTTGAATATCGGGAGATTCAGTTCGCGGAGGTCAATGAGGTCGGTGCTCGCGCCCATCGCCTCGGCTTCGGCGAGCGCGTGTTCGAGTGCGAGTCGCGTATAGCTTTCATCGCGGAGGCTCCCTGAGAGCGCCACGACGTGCGGGCGTTCGGGCATGGCTAGACGGAAGCATCACGCAACCAAAGCCCCAGTGATTGGCGAACGGGAGCGGGATTACCGTCGTAGTTTGGCGTTGGTTTCATCGTCATCGGTATCGAGTGCGACCAGCCCATCGTCTTCGAGGTCCGCGAGCAACCCCCGAAGCCATTCGCGGCCATGCTCGCCGTTTGGAGTGTAATCCACCCGCACGCGAGGGCCGAGTTCCGAGAGCGCCAGTTCGTCGTATTCACCGAGCACGCCCACGACTCGCCCGCGGAACTGCCGGCGGCTTCCCTCGAACGGGGATTGGGTGGGTACGTCGGGCGCGCTGAAATCGCCGGTCGCATAGGCGTGACACCACGCGCGCCACGGGCACTCGGCCTCGTCGCACGCGGGTGTTTTCATGCACGCGACGCCGCCGAGTTCCATAATGGCGTTGTTCCAGACGCGCGATTCACCGCCGGGCATGAGTTCCTCGGCTGCTTCCTCGAACGCAGTTTCGTCATCCGGCACGTCGAACGCTCGATATAGCACGCGCTTGACGTTGGTATCGACCACCGCGTTTCCCTCGTTGAACGCGAAACTCGCCACCGCGTTCGCGGTGTAGGGACCCACACCCTGCAATTCTTGGAGTTTAGTGGGCGTTTTGGGAAACTCGCCATCGAACTCCTCTCTCACCTGTCCGGCGGCCTCGTGAAGGTAGCGCGCACGATTGTTGTAGCCGAGACTGTGCTCACTCCAAAATCCCACCACTTCCGAGCGGTCGGCGTCTGCGAGTGACTCCACATCGGGCCAGCGCTCGACGAACGCCGCGAACGCTTCGCGGACGCGGCCGAGTTGGGTCTGCTGGCTCATCACCTCAGAAACCAGAATTTCGTAGGGGTCTGTGGTCTCGCGCCACGGAAACTCCCGATGGTCGGCTTCGTACCACTCCACGAGTGCGCTTCGAACGGCGTTGAAGTCGTCGGGTGAGTATCCGTGTGACTCGGACTCGCTCATCGGTCGGAATAGCGCCGCGGCGGGCTTACGGGTAGCGATTCATTCGGAGTCGAAAGCGGTTTGCGGCCGACCCACAGAGGTCGGCTATGAGCCTCGACGACCTCACAGACGACATTGAATCGCGCTACGGAGACCTCGGTGACCAGATAACGATGGGTCTCGACCGCGAAACGCGCAACGAACTCGCACTGTTAACGACTGCACTCGACCCCGACGACACCGACGAACTCCTCCGCCGAGCAGTGCATATGCTGTTTCAGACCAGCGTTGAGACCGGCAGATTGGATTTCCACCTCCGCAGTGGGTATGACGTGACCTACGACGAATACCTCACAGGAATGACCTACGACGAGATGGCCGGCGGCATGGGCATTCAACAGGGCCAACAAGGACAGGACGACGTTCGGCGCTATCAGTACTAAACCGCCCCCACCTTTTTACTTCGGGGAATCGCTCACTCGCGTTGCTCGTTCGCTCAACCCCTCGCAAAAACCTGGACTAAAAA
>DASSKS010000351.1:0-2538 GCA_035690245.1 Halococcus sp.
CCACTCGCGGTAGTCAGTAGCGTGCGCTATTTCGGTGTCTACTAAACCGGGGTTCACGACGAATTTCCAGACTGGCGGTCGGGCAACTATTTCACTATGCGGCCCACCAGTCGAATCATGCCCACCTACCAGTCGGTTTCCGACGAACGAATCGACGACTACATGGAAATGCTCCGATACGCCTTCCGACCCACCGAGGCTCCTGAAACCTACGAAACCATCGAGGAACTGCCGGGACCGGCCAAAGTCGGCGTGGGTCGTGGGCTGTTCGAGGACGGCGAATTACTGTGTACCTGCGCTCACAACTGGTTTACCGTCGGTGTGCGGGGCGCGGAGCATCCGCTAGCTGGACTGTCGGCGGTCGCTACGCCACCGGAGAATCGTCGGCAGGGATTGATTACGCAACTCCTTCTCGAATCGCTCCGCGAGTACCGAGAACGCGAATACTACCTGTCGGCGCTGTGGCCGTTCGGGTATCCGTTTTATCGACGGTACGGCTGGGCGCAGGCTGGAACCTATGCCAGTTACGAATGTGACCCGGATGCGCTCGCGTTCGCGGCGAAGGCGGTTGAAGGCGGCGAGTTTCGACGACTCGATGCCGACGAGTTCGAGCGATTGAATCCGGTGCTCAACGGGCACAACGAGGCAGTTGCGCTCTCGATGCGGCGCAGTGAGGAGTGGTGGCGACATCGGGTGTTCGAAGGTTGGGAGCGAGACCCCTATGTCTACAGTTTCGAGCGCGACGGCGAACTTCGGGGCTATCTCGTCTACACCATCGAAGAAGACGACGAACGGACGATGGAAGTCCACGAACTCGTTCCTAGAGACCACGAGGCATACGTGAACCTAATTCGGTTCTGTCACTATCACGATTCGCAGGTCGAGACCGTGAAACTCTACGGTCGGACCGATACCCTCCTCTTCGACCTCATAGAGGACCCACGGGCCATCGAGTATGAAGTAACGCCCGGCGGGATGGTCAGAATCGTGGACGTTGCAACCGCGCTTTCGGCACTCGACTATCCAATCGAGGAGGGGAGAATCGTGCTGTCAGTCCGTGACCCACTCGCTGACTGGAACGACGGAATGTTCGCCGTTGAGATTGATGGGGGTGAGGCGGCCTGTAACTCAGTGGACGAACGACCTGACGCGACAGTTTCCATTCCGACGCTCTCCCAACTGTTCGTCGGTCACTGTTCGGTCGAACGGGCGACGATTATTGGGGACTGTTCCATCGAATCCGAGAACGCGCGAAAACTCCTCGATGCAATGTTTCCACCACAGGAAGTCTTCCTGCGGGAAGGGTTCTGAAGTCGGTTACTGGCGCTGGCGGTAAATCAGGTTGCGTTGAACGGCGTTCGCTCCCTCATAGATGACTGGAATCCGACAATCACGATAGATACGTGCGATGCGGTTTTCCGTGAGGACAGACCGCCCGCCGTGGAGTTGCATTCCTGTCTCGGCGCACTCAACGGCGGTTTCTGTGGAGTTGGCCTTGGCGAGTGCGGCCCAGTAGCCCGCGTTTTCCTGCTTTGTGACTTTTTCGGCTGCGCGCCAGTTGAGCGCCCGCGCGCGCTCGAAATTGATGAGCATATCCGCCAAATCGTGCTGGACGGCCTGAAACTCGCTGATGTCCCGCCCGAACGCAGAGCGGTCGTGGACGAACTCCCACGCCTCCTCGATGGCCGCAGCCGCGATTCCCAGCGCATGACCACCGACAACGATGCGCCCCTGATTGAAGAACTCCGCGAGCATATAGAATCCGGCTCCCTCGTTGCCCACGAGGTTCTCTTCGGGGATTCGACAGTCATTCAGTTCGATGTGACCCTGTTTCGAGGCGCGAAAGCCCATCTTCTCGGGGATGTGTTCTGCCTCGTAGCCCTCTGTGTCGGTGGGCACGATGAACATCGAGTAGTTCGAATAGCGGTCGTCCGAATCGTCGGTTTTGACGTACATCGTGAGCCACTCGGCCTCGACGGCGTTTCCAACCCAGTATTTTTCACCATTCAGCACCCACTCGTCACCGTCTTTTTCGGCACTCGTCGTCATCCCGGCGAGGTCGCTGCCTGTCTGGGGTTCCGAGACGGCAAGGCCGGTGATTTGCTCGCACTCGGCGACGGGTCTCAGGTACTCCTCGTGTTGGTCTTCGTTTCCGTACTTCTCGACGATTTCGCCGCCGAAACTCGCTAGTTGAAGGGTGAGCGCGATACCCGCATCGGCCCTGTAAAATTCCTCTGCGATGGCGAGCATTTCCTGTAATCCGAGACCGCGACCACTCAGTTCCTCGCCGATATCTTGGGCAACTAAGCCTGCTTCCTGTCCGGCTTCGAGGATGTCGAAGGGGTACTCGGCTGTTCTGAAGTATTCCTCTGCGTTGGGCGCGATGTGTTCGTCGGCGAACTCGCGGGCTTCCTGTTTCACCTCGCGTGCGTGTTCGGGTACGATGGACTCGTCCAATAGCTCATCCATGGCTCGTCTTCGAGGGCAGGCCTCAAATAGGCCGTGCAAACCCACAGTGGGTCGTAAGCAGTTGATGGC
>DASSKS010000352.1:0-7206 GCA_035690245.1 Halococcus sp.
CGACCGCGAACGCTCGACGGTGTACCGTTCCCTCCAGCGACTCCGCCAGGCAGGATTCGTTCAGAAAGAACAAGTCAACTACGAGCAGGGTGGGTACTATCACGTCTTTCATCCGACCGATCCTGATGTCGTCGCCGACGAAATGCAGCGGATGCTGAACGACTGGTACGCGAAGATGGGACAACTCATCGGCGAGTTCCGAACGAAGTACGACTCCCACGACCAGCCAGCGGCGGCTGTCGAGGGCTAATCTTTCTGTTCGAAGGCGAACACAGAAGAGACGCCAATTCTGTCACAGTCCCCTCGCTATCATCGCCACGAAAAGCTAGCAGCGGTACTTAGACCCCGAGCACTATTACGCAAAACGCACAATACTCTCGTGTATGTTCGTGGTAGCAACCGTCGGTAGCGACAACGCGACAAAGACAGTTCTGCCGTTTATCGCTGTCAGAGGCGCAATGAACTGATGATGGACCGTGAGTTCGACAGCGGTCCGGTGAAGGAGACCTGCGAGGAGTACGGCGTTCACTATCTCAACCCGACGCGCCGATTCGTGAGCGGCGGCGCTGTTCCACGCCGCTTTATTTCGTATTGTTCTAGTCTGATGCTGAGATGGCGGGATAGTGAAGACTGCCGTTCGTTTACTACACGCAAGATCACGTTAGAATGAATAGCTAGTCTGTGCATGATAAATTTAGCTAGTCGACATCAGTTCGAAATGCGTTCGGGCTTCCCTCGGGAATCGGTTCCCGTCTCCGCCGACCGGTAGCCAAAATCGTTTCGGTACATAAAACCGTCTCAGGACCTGAAACGGTCTCACTCAATGAGTACATCTAGGTGCAGGTACTCCCTCCAATCGAGCTACGCAGACCGTGGCTCTGGAGAACAAAATGAACCTCGACGAATTTGTGCAGTCGCACGAACCGGCAGAGACAGGAAAAACGTTCGAACTCGAAAGCTCGAAGCTACTCGACATCTCGCTTACAGGGAGCATCATGGCAAAAGCAGGCTCGATGATCGGCTACACGGGCGATATCTCCTTCGAGCGCAAATCCGCTGGCGGCGGGCTGAAAGGGATGTTGAAAAAGAAAGTGACCGGTGAGGGAGCCGTGATGATGCAGGCGGCGGGCAACGGCCACCTCTATCTGGCCGACCAAGGAAAGGAAGTCCAGATTCTCGAACTCGACGCTGGTGATGAGATATCGGTCAACGGCAACGACATCCTCGCGTTCGAGGAGGGCGTTGGCTGGGACATCAAGATGATGAGTTCCATCGCAGGCACCTCCTCGGGTGGGCTATTCAACGTCTACCTCAAAGGACCCGGCCACATCGCCATCACCACCCACGGCAAGCCGCTCGTCGTGCCGACACCAATCAGGACCGATCCCAACGCAACCGTCGCATGGAGCGCCAACGTCTCGCCCACCGCGAAACACGACCTGAACATCAAGAGTTTCCTCGGGCGCTCGTCGGGCGAGACCTTCCAACTCGAATTCGCTGGCCAGAATGGATTCGTCATCGTCCAACCCTACGAGGAAATCAACCCCGACCAAAGCGGCGGGGGCGGCGAGAGTGCCGGACAGGGAATTGGCCAAGGGATGGGAATCGGCGACTTCCTCTGACCTCGTGTCCTGAGATACCTCCCACGAATCCAAAGAAATACAACAAAACCACTGAAGGAGAGACAAGCACGGTTTAGCTTCGCCCATTGCTCTGAAGTCGGCTACCGAGGGACATTGCAGAGTCCTTCGGGATGGTTGAGGGGTAGTAACTCCACGAATCGATGGTATCGACCACACTCTCAATGAATATCGCCAGATAGCGTATATCTGATTCGGTCGATAACTACACGATAGATACCCATTATGGATTGTTCGGACGGTTCGATGCTGTGTCGAATCCAACACCGAAGGGACTATGGCTGCCAGCTGTTAGTAGAAAAATAGTATGAGCTATCACAGTACGAAACGACAGTCGAAAAGAGGAGACTGTCGTGGGGGACAGCAGCCGTGATTGGCGAATTCATCAGTCAGGACGGCCGCCGATGAACCGCTCTGTGCTTGCCGTTTTGTTGGTCGGGCTGCTCGTTTTCCAAGGGAGTGTTACCGGCTTCGTGGACGATTCGGGTGTTTTGGATGCCGCAGAGAACAATACGAGCACGGATAGGGCAGTATCGGCTCAGTTCTCGGAGCACGAAAACGACACCAGCACAACCACGCAGGCTTCGAACAGCACGGTGACGGCAGCGGCGAACGGTGTGAATCAGTCGGACGGTTCCCAGTCGTCGCCAATCCCAACCACGAGCGCGCCACAGGCAACCCCAGCGACGGCCATAGCAGGGTCGCCACCCGGAGCCACGAGCACAGGTACACAGCGCAGCGCACCAGCAGGCGCTTCGAGCAGTCAGTCGGCAAGAGCGGTGAGCGGAGCGCAGGGCGCGAGCACTGCCTCACCCGATGCGGAGTTTTCAGTCGTCTCGGTCTCCTCGGATGTGCTAGTCGGTGGCACCGGCAATGTTTCAGTAACCATCCAGAACACCGGCGAGGACGCCACGAACGCGGTCGTGAGTCTCACATCACTGTCCGGTGACCTCCGCTTTGGCCGGTCAGGAACCACCAGCCGATTCGTCGGCGAGTGGGACGCAGGCGAGAACAAGACAATCGAGGTTCGCACGCAAGCGTCGCCCACGGCCGACACGACGGCGTACCCGGTTCGGGCGACGATTTCCTACGAGGACGATAGCGACAACCCCTCCCAATCCGCGCCACTCACGTTCGGTGTCACACCGGATGACGAACAGCAGTTCTCGCTCTCGGGTGTCGATAGCGACCTGCACGTTGGCGAGTCAGGAACTATCTCGGGAACGATCACGAACGAGGGACCCAAAACCGCCGCCGACGCAGTGGTCGGAGTTGCGCCGAACGGGAGTCGAGCGGTGGTTCCCCGACAGTCGGGATACGTACTCGGTAGCCTCGACCCCGGCGAATCCGAATCGTTCGAGCTACCCGTGTTCGTTAACAGCACTGTCGAACCCGGTCAACGCCAGATTCCACTCGTGGTGCAGTATTACGATTCGAGTGGCACTCCGCTGCGGAGCGAACCCCTCACCACGCAGGTCGATATCGCCGCCGAGCGCGAGGCGTTCGAAATCGTCGATGTCGATTCGTCCGTCGAATCCGGCGAGCAGGGAACGCTCTCGGTCACCATCGAAAACACCGGCGAGAACATCACCGATGCAGCCGTTTCGTTTCAGTCACTTTCGGCAGGCATTCTGTTCGGCCAGTCGCCGAACGCCACACAGTTCGTCGAGGAATGGAGCGCGGGTGAGCGCCGCACGTTCGATTTCGAGGTCACGGCCACCGAAAGCGCCACCGGACAAACCTACCCGATGGGGATTTCGCTCACTTACGAGGAGACAGACGGTGACCAAGCGCAGTCAGGACCGTTGCGATTCGGCGTTACACCCGACGAACAACAAGACGACTTTCGTGTACTCTCATCGTCCACAGACGTACAGGTTGGCGGTACAGGAACCGTCTCGGTGACGCTCGAAAACAACGGCGAGAACGCCTCCGCGGCGGTCGTCACGCTCCAATCGCTTTCGGGTGACATCACCTTCGGCCGCTCCGCAAACGCCACGCAGTTCGTCGGTGAATGGCCTGCCGGCGCACGGCGGACGGTTACATTCAACGCCACCGCGAGCAATCAGACCCAGGTTCGGAGCTACCCGTTCCGGGTATCGGTGTCGTATGAGGACACGGATGGCGACCAGCGGCAGGCCGAACCGTTCACCGTGGGTGTCACACCGCTGCCGGAGCAGGCCTTCGATATTACTAATGCAAGCAGCACGCTCCGGGTGGGAAGCGAGGGAACCGTCAGCGCGACGGTGACGAACCGCGGCCCGCAGAACGTCTCAAACGCCGTCGTCAAACTGAGGACACAGGACCAAAACACCAACCCACAGGCGACCGAAGCCGCCATCGGAGGACTCCCAGCCGGTGAGTCGGCAACCGTCTCGTTCCCCGTTGAAATCACCGATAGCGCAGAGCCAGGACAGCACCAGTTTTCGTTCATCGTGGTGTACGACGACCAGAACAGCAATACCCGCCGGAGCAGCACGCTCGACGTGCAGGTGGGCGTCGGGCCACAGCGAGAAGCGTTCACCGTCGAACGCGCGAACGCATCCGTCAATGCGGGGTCGTCGGGAACGGTGACGCTCAACGTGACCAACAACCGTGGAAAAGTGGTGAGCAACATCAACGCCAAGGCATATGTTGATGACCCGCTCTCGATTTCGAACAGCGAGGCCTACATCGCCCGATTGGCCCCCAACGAGACGAGACAGGTCGCCTTCGACGTGAGCGCAAGCGACAGTGCAACTTCGAGTCAGTACCCGCTCTCGGTCGATTTCGAGTACGAAACTGCGTCGGGCGAGTCGAAGCTCTCACAGACCTACGAGGTTCCGATTTCGGTGACTGCCACGGAGGGCGGTGGAATTTTCTCCTCGTTTGGACTCACAATCGGACTCGGCGTACTGCTCGTCGTGCTCGGCGTTGGCTGGGTCTGGTCCCGGCGGTGAGTGGGTGAGATGGTCGACTACCAGCGATACATCGACCGACTCGATGCGTGGATTACCGAGCGACCGCGTGCGGTCGTCATCACGTTTTTACTGGTGACTGCGGTCTTTGCGGTCGGACTCACCAACATTTCGACCACGTCCGGAACCAGCCAGTTCACTCAAGACAGCCCCGCACAGGCGGCACTCGAAGACGTCAACCAGAAATTCTCACCCCCATTTGCGGAATCGAACGGCAGCACCCAACTCATCCAGTCGGACTCGAACGTCCTCGACAAAGATTCGTTGGTAGCGATGCTTACCGCCCAACAGCGCCTCGAATCCCACGAATCACTGCGGGTGGTCTCGACGGCGAGCGCGGCGCGCATCGTCGCCCGAACCATCGACCCGAACGCAACCACACTCGACGCCCAGATTCGCACGCTCGAAGACGCGACGCCGACAGAAATCAAAGGGGCCGTCCGAACGGCTGCCGAGAGTCCGGGATTTACTGGGTTGCTCAGCGAGGATTTCAACCCACAGTCGGCGTCGGCCTCGGCCACGATTGGCACCGTTCAACACGACGTTCCGGGTGGTGTCTCCCAGTCGGCTGGCACGGGCGGCAGTAGTCCGCTGACGGACATTCAGGTTCGTGCACGAGAGGTCGTTGCTACCGTTGACAGTGATATTCGAGTGTTCGGCACTGGCATCGTCTCGGCTGAGTTTTCGAGCATTATCTTCGATTCGCTCATCATCGTTGTACCCGCGGCCGCCGTCTTGATTCTCGTGTTCCTCATACTGTCCTACCGCGACCCAATCGACCTCCTCCTGGGTGTGCTCTCGCTCGTCATGGCAATTATCTGGACATTTGGATTCACCGGACTCATAGGATTACCGTTCTCTCAGTTGCTCATCGCCATTCCTCCACTACTGCTCGCCGTGGGCATCGATTACGGCATCCACACCATCAACCGCTACCGCGAGGAGCGGGTGCAGGGCCGAGACATCACCGAGTCGATGCGGATGACGACCAATCAGTTGTTCGTGGCCTTTTTCATCGTTACGGGCACCACAGTGGTGGGCTTTGCGGTGAACGGTCTCTCGGACCTCGAACCGATTCGCCAGTTCGGATTCATTGCTGCCATCGGCATCGTGTTCGCCTACCTGATTTTCGGTATTTTCCTCCCGGCCGCGAAGGTCTGGGCCGACCAACTCCGTGCTCGATTCGGGATTCCCGAGTTCGGTCTCAGCCCGCTCGGCGCGGAGGGGTCGCTGTTGGGACGCACCCTCTCAGTCGGTGTCGGTATCGCCCGGCACGCACCCTATGCGTTGCTCGCAGTCGCGTTGCTCGTCTCAGTAGTATCGGGCTTCTATGCAACTGGTGTCGATACCTCGTTTTCACAGGACGACTTCCTGCCGCCCGAGGACCTTCCCGACTACGTCGAGGCGCTTCCCGAACCGTTCGCGCCCGGAACCTATACTGTTACCGACATCACGAACTTCCTCGACGAGAACTTCGCTACCACGCAGAGAAGTTCGGTAATAATTTATGCCGAAGGCCAGTTACGCGCGGATACCGCGCTCGAATCCATCCAACGCGCAAACCACAATCTCCCGGATTCGTTCGTATCGAGCGGCCGTCAGGCAACCCCCGAGAGCATCATCACGGTGATTCGAGACTACGCAAACCAGTCCCCGGAATTCGCCCAGTTGGTCGCACGAAACGACATCGACGACGATGGAATTCCAGACGACAACCTTGAGATGGTCTACAACGCACTACTCGACTCGCCCTTTCGTGGACAAGCATTGCAGTACATCACCGAGGACTACCGGAGTACGCAAATTAGTTACTCGACCGAGAGCAGCGCCTCCCAGCGCGAGGTTGTGAGCGATGCACACGACCTCACAGACCGCTATCGGCTCACGGCGACCGCCACGGGCCAGACAATCGTGTTGCAGGCGGTGGCGGACACCATCTTCGAGTCGGCGATTCAGAGCCTTATTGCAGCACTCATCGTCACGGCACTCTTTCTCGTACTGGTCTATTACATCACGGAAGGCCAGCCATCGCTCGGTATCGTGAATCTCGTTCCCATCGTCGTCTCGATTGCGCTGCTCGCGGGGTCGATGCGGCTGTTCGATATTCCGTTCAACGCGCTGACGGCGACGATTCTCTCGATTTCCATCGGTCTCGGTGTGGATTACTCCGCGCATTTCGTCCACCGATTTGCCGACGAGCATAAGAAAAAAGACCTCTTCGCCGCACTCGAAGCCACAACGAGGGGTACCGGCGGCGCGCTCACCGGCAGTATGCTCACGACCACGACCGGTATCGGGGTGCTCGCGCTAGCGATTACGCCGATTCTCGGGCAGTTCGGACTGGTGATGGCGTTAAGTATTTTCTTTGCGTATCTCTCATCGCTCATCGTCACGCCATCAGTTATCGTTGCGTGGGAACGAATCACATGACAGAGAAGGACGACGCAATCGCGGCGCTGAAACGACTGGGACTGTCGAGTTACGAAGCACAGGTATTCGTCGCGCTTCAACGCATCAGTCGCGGGTCGGCACGCGATATCGACCGCGTTACCGACGTGCCACGGTCGCAGGTCTACGGCGCGGCCGAACAGTTAGAAGAACGCGGTCTC
>DASSKS010000353.1:0-5706 GCA_035690245.1 Halococcus sp.
GGCAACGTCATCGCCCGCCGTGGCGAAACCGAATCGCTCGCGCTCGTCGGCCACCACGACGTGGTTCCACCCGACGAGGAAAAAAGTGGTGTGGTTATTCGTGGTCCGTGATTAACAACAATACCGAGTAACGATAGAAACGCACAACGATAGCCGTGAGAGGCTGTCAGTCGGTGTGCCAGATGTCAGCAAGCGGGTGGTTGTCGGGGTCCGAGGAGTGCCGTGTTCGACGGGTCGCTGTCGAGCGGTCAGTACTATCGCCGATTGCCGCGTCGGGGTCGAAGTCCGGGAGAGTGGGGTGGTCCATCCGGTCGACCTGTGCGGCGAACCAATCGGGCATGGCTCCACGGGAACGCTCAAAGAGGTCGAGCAGGCTCGAATCGGCGAGATACGTTCGTCCAAAATCGTCCGGTGAGCGCACGACCCGTCCACACGCCTGAATCACGGTTTTGAGGGCTGTGCGGTAGTACCAGCCCCATTGGCCCTCCTCCAGCCGCCGGGCGACCCGCGAATCGCGCGTGTTCGGATACGGCGCTTTCGTGAGCACCTGAAAACGCGCGGACTCTCCCTCCAAATCGAGTGCCTCCTCCATTTTCACCGAGATGAACAGTTCGGGGCCGTCACTCGAAAGCCACGAATTCAACTGGTCGTCTCGATTCTCGCGGTCGTGAGTACGCACACGCCCATCGACGCCAAACTCCCGAAGACGGTCGGTGAGAGCTTCGGCAATCGCATAGGAATGGGCGTGAACCAACCCTTTTTGGTCTGGATGGCGAGCCATGAGCCGAACGAGTAAGCGGGCGATTTTCGGAAGGGTTTCGCCACGGTGCTCGTAGGTCATTTTTCCCTGTGTGACATCGTAGAGCGGACGATTTTCGACGGGAAAGGTGTGTGAAACATCGACCAGCGCGGTAGCGGCGGGGTCGAGACCCACGCCACGACAGAATCCATTCTTATCGAGGATGGTCGCGGACAGCAGTGCGAATTTGTTCCCCCTTTCCCAGACCGTGTGTCGAAGATAGCGCTCTGGATTCAGCGGTTTGATGGTCACCGGTCCCTCCTCACCCTCCGGTTGGTCCACTATCCACGTACTCGCGCTTTCTGGGTCGCGGTAATCGGAAACGAACCAGTTGAGGTTCGAGATGAGTTCTTGTAAGCGGTCGCGTTCTGCAACTTCAGAAATCGTGAGTTCGTCGGCCCCGACGAGGGTATCCTTCCGGCGGGTACAGATTTTCACGACGTGTTCTGCGAACCGCGACGCTGCCTCAACGCCGTCGATTTCGGGCACAGTAATATCGTTCCACACGGGCACCGTTCGCGGGCGGAGGTCGATGGTGGCGTACATTTCGGCCCATTCTGCGAGACCATGTGCCTCGTCGATGACGACGACATCCCGCCGACCGAAGGCATCAGAGCCGGCGGTCTGCATGAAGTAGGCGAGCGTCATCGCGGCAATCGAGCGGTTGGCGGCGATAGCCCTATCGGAAAAATACGGACAGCGATGGCGTATCGAACAATCAAATCCCGTCTCGCGCGCACACGGCGCGCGGTCTACTGGAGTACTGGTTTCGCCGGGAAGCAAACACGAATAATTGCGCTTGCCGCGGATGACCGACAAATCAGACAGGAGGGAGTCGGCGGCAACGTCGTCGAGTTGGGAGACCTGCGGCGTCGTGTAGTAGGCGTCGGTCGCTTCCTGTGGACCTGCCTCGCCGGGACGGCGCGCACAGCCAGCGATGGCGCGCGCGAGCAACGATTTTCCAGAGCCGGTCGGCGCGCGCACCAACACGACATCGTTGCCCGCCTCGAACGCCCGGCGTATCTTCTGGAGGGCTTGTTGCTGGGTTCCGCGATAGGAGGGGGCCGGAAATTCGTCTTCGACCCGAGCGGGGTTCACGGACGAAAAACCGCCGCCCGGCACGTAAATCCTCCGGGCTTCGGTCGATTCGAAACGATTATCTCATCTATGAAGAAAGGGTCGTGTGATGTCTCAATTCACACACACGAGATTGCTCGTTACCGAGTACACAGCGTGTTTTCAGTTCTACCGGGACGTGATAGGATTCGAAGTCAACTGGGGAAACGAAGACGGTCGGTACGCCGATTTCCAGACGGGTGAGACGACGCTCGCGCTGTTCGACCGAGAGTCGATGGCCGAGTCAATCGGAACTGCGGACAAGCCCATCGATACCGATAGCCAAGACCGTGTTGCATTGATTTTCGCCGTAGATAGCGTCGATGAGTCATATCAGCAGTTGAGCGAATGTGGTGTCGAGTTCCTTTCCGAGCCAACCGACCGCCCGGATTGGGGTATTAGAGCCGCCCAATTTCGAGACCCCGACGGCACACTCATCGAAATCAACCGGCCACTATAGTTCTGAACCAACGGCATCGGATGTGACCTGTGTTCGGTGTCGCTTTCTGGGTCTGTGACGAACGAAATCACTGGTCGAGTGCCGCGACATCGTCCGCCCGCGGATTGTTAGGGAGGGCCTCGATGCAGTCATAGCAGAGAAAGTGTTCTGTGCCGTCTTCGAATTCGAGGGTCAGCCCTTCGGTCGAGTCACCGCCGAACGACCAGAAGTTGGCGATGCCGCCCGCGATTTGCACCGCGCGCCCACAGCCGTCACACGGCTCGGTGGCCATGACCGGTCAAAGGCAGGGAAGAACAAAGCCCTTCTCCACCGGCTCGAATCCACTGCTGTCGAGCGGAAACTTAAGCCCCAGAGGTCCCTCTGTCCACCATGCATACCCTACTCGCCGATGCGACGGGATTCGGTGGAGATAACACCCAGAACGAATTCGTCTCGGTGAATCACCTCACCACGGCGGCGTGGTCCGAGCAATGAGTACCCCCGAATTCGGCGAGACGTGGACCTACGAGAGCATCGTCGGCGCGCTGCCCGGCATCGAGGTTTCGACGACGCTCGCACTCACCATTCAACTCGGGATTTTCGAGGTCGGGGTGCTCGTGCTCGCGTGGTACTATAATCTCTGGAACGTTGCCCTCGTGGGGAGCGCAGCGGTGTTCGTCGCCGGCATCGGCTCCATCGAGATGGTGCGCGTCGCCCGACGCATCCGTATGGCCGAACTTCCAGAATCCTACCGTCGGCTCGTCTTCGGCTCGAAAATGGACGTCGTATTAGCGGTGCTCGCCTTCAGCGCACTGCTCACCTACCTGTTCGTTCCGAACACACAGACCGGGCGCGCGCCGTAGCTCGACAGGTTGTTTGGACCTACTCCTCCAGTGCTCGTGGTCTATTTTCTCTTACTCGTGCTCTGGGATGTCTGCTATCGCATCGGCACCGGGTGGTGGGCGACCGTCACCGCGCTCTGGCGCTCCTATCGCTACCGATTCGACACGGAAACCGCGCGAACCTTCTTCTGGGCCGATATCGAGACCATCGCCTTCGGCGTCATCCAACTCCTCTTGGTGCCGTTCGTTCTCGAATACCCCATCCTGCTTGCGGTGCTCGTCGCACACGTCACGGCGGTGTTCGTCGTGACGAGCGTCTCGCTCTGGTTGTTGCACACGAACCGGAGGGAGGGCGAGAACTCTACTGCGACTTGATCTCACGGAACTGCGCGAGCAGGTCGTCTGCATCCGCGTCGCCGACATCGTACTCAACACTGCCTTCATACTCGGTGCGTCCGTCGTCGTCATCGGCGTTCGCACCCACGGCGCTGGTTTTCTCCTCGCGGCGTTGATGTTCGGCCGCGTCATAGGCACCCATTGACATGGTATACATACACGGGTTATGGATTCAGAGGTATGAATGTATCGGTGGTCGGGGTAGCCGCAGCAGGGTCGCAAAACCGTTCGAGTGGTGCTATCGACACTGATAAATCGCCGGAGTGGGTATTCACAGTGTGGCCGGACCGCTCCGTTTTCGTCGTTCAGCAGAACGCTGGAACCCCTCTCGCGTTTGCCGTGACCTCTACGAACCGCTCGATGCGACCATCGGCGCAGACATCACTCGCCCGTGGTTCAAACCCCCGCCGGGCTACGACGCCCGCCGTCTCGAAATGGAAAACGGCGACCGCGCGCTGTTCGTCTGGGATGAGTATGGCTACTGGCTCGGCAACACCCAAACCCCGGAGACGCTGTGGCGCACCGAGAAATATTCGTTCGATGAGGTTCCCTATCCCATTTCCCGCTGGGCACAGCGCGAACTCCTCGCCGAATTGGAACTCCGTGACCCGTGGCTCACGAAGTACGACCACCTCTCGTGGTTTTTCCTGCCCATCCTCTTTTCGAAAGACGGGCGCGAGAGTTCGCGTGCGTTCTTCTATGAGCACGCCGCCGGGTTTCCAGACGCCACGCGCGGCGATGCGCTCGCGTTCTACGAGCGCTTTCTCTCGACCGGTGTGTTCGATGACTATCGTTACACGATGGCCGCCAAATTGGGAACCAGCGAACACGTCGATTGCACCCGCATGAGCGCGACGATGGGCGAGTTCAACGCCGCGAAAGTGCTCACGGATGCTGGTTACACCCTGATTCCCGAAATCGAGATGGACTCGGGGTACGCACTCGATTTCCGGGCGGAGTGTGAAACCCAGAGCACACTCGTCGAAGTCACCCGACCGGGGCGGCCGACGAACCGCGCTGCCGATACGCCAACCGCTGCCGTCCGTCAGACCGCGCTGGCGAAAACCGACGGACAACTCGCCGCCCATCCCGATACGACCTTGTTCGTGGATTGTTCGTCCTTCCGCGACGACGAGTGGGCGACTGTCCGTGGCGAACGCCCCAGTGTGGGTCACGAACCGGCGGTCGTGTTTCGCGTGCGGCCCGACGGCGCTACGGAGGGCTATGTCAGCGAGCGGGTTCCGCTTGCCCTCGATACCATTGGAGAGTCGAACGAACAGTCATCGTCGAACACGTAAGAATAGATATGGTTATATAGATACGAGTACTTCTGTCGGCAGGGCCATCTGTGAACTGGCTCGGTGAATAAGATGAACCTCGACGAATTCGTAAACTCGCACGCACCGGCAGAGACCGAAAAGACGTTCGAACGTGAAAGCTCGAAGATGCTCGATATCTCTCTTGAGGGGACTGTCATGGCCAAAGCAGGTTCGATGGTCGGTTACACCGGCGACATCTCCTTCGAACGCAAATCAACCGGCGGGCTGACGGGGATGTTGAAACAGCGCGCGACCGGCGAGGGGAGCGTCATGATGGAAGCCACAGGACAGGGCCACCTCTACCTCGCAGACCAAGGCAAGGAAGTCCAGATTCTCGAACTCGACGAAGACGACGAAATCAGCGTCAACGGCAACGACATTCTCGCGTTCGAGGATTCGGTGGGCTGGGACATCAAGATGATGAGTTCAATTGCGGGCACGTCCTCGGGTGGGCTGTTCAACGTCTTCCTCGAAGGACCGGGGAACGTCGCCATCACCACCCACGGCGAACCATTAGTCGTTCCGACGCCGGTCAGCACCGACCCCAACGCAACCGTCGCGTGGAGCGCGAACGTCTCGCCCAGCGCGAAGCGCGACTTGAACATCAAGAGCTTCCTCGGGCGTTCGTCGGGCGAGACCTTTCAACTCGAATTCACAGGAGAGAATGGATTCGTCATCATCCAACCCTACGAGGAACTCCAGCCCGCACAGTAGTCGGCTACAACGAGACTCGTTCGTGGCCGTCCTCACCAAGTGCCGTGGGGTCGCGGTCTGAGTAGTGTTTCCGGCCGATTG
>DASSKS010000354.1:0-2862 GCA_035690245.1 Halococcus sp.
CGATTTCGACCTCGACGTAGCGGGTATCGAGAGCGAAAAACTCACCGTGAACGCCTAATACTACCAATGAGCACTGACACACCCACAGAAATCGACGCTTCGGCGCGTGAGCGACTCATCGACCTCGCCGCCGACTTCTACAACCAGTTCGCCGCAGGCGAGGTTCCCGAGATGCGAATCCCGACGCGGACGAAATCCAACATCGAATACGACGAAAATTTGGGAGTCTGGGTCTACGGCGACCGCGAGAGCACCCGGAGTGCGAACTCGGTTCGCGGCGCGCGAAAGCTCTTAAAAGCCATCTACACCATCGAGTTTCTCGCCGACCAGCTCGACGAGGACCGCTCCTCGACGCTGCGTGAGTTGTATTACCTTTCCGAGAGTTGGGATAAAGAGGAAGCACAGTTTTCGGACCAAGACGAATCGAATCAACTAGTCGAAGATTTAGAGATCGTCTCGAAAGCGACCCGCGAGGACTTCCATATGCGCCCGGAGGAGTCGGGTGCAACCCTGATGGGACCGCTCTATCTCCGCGAGCAAACCAGACGGGGTGAGCGCGAGATTCACTGTCAGGAAGACGTTGGCGAGGGCGGCTATCAGATTCCGAATAATCCCGACACCATCGAATTTCTCGACCACGACGCCAACTTCATCCTCTGTGTCGAGACGGGCGGAATGCGCGATAGACTGGTCGAAAACGGATTTGACGAGGAGTACGGCACGATTGTCGTCCACTTGAAGGGCCAACCGGCGCGTGCGACCCGCCGGATAACCAAACGCCTCCACGACGAACTCGATTTACCAGTGGTGGTCTTTACCGACGGCGACCCGTGGTCGTACCGGATTTACGGTTCAGTAGCGTATGGCTCCATCAAATCGGCCCATCTCTCCGATTATCTCGCTACACCGGAAGCGCGGTTTATCGGGATTCAACCCGCAGACATCGTGGAGTACGATTTGCCGACGGACCCGCTTTCGGATTCGGACGTGAACGCCTTGGAGAGCGAACTCACCGACCCGCGCTTCCAGACCGACTACTGGCGCGAGCAAATAGAACTCCAACTCGATATCGAGAAGAAAGCAGAACAGCAGTCATTGGCATCACGGGGACTGGATTTTGTCACAGATACCTACTTGCCTGAGCGATTAACAGAGATGGACGTGCTGTAACTGTCAAAAGGACAATTTCGGGCAATTTCTGTGTTCAACCGCACAACTGCTGGTTCAAAATGACCGCACCGCGACGGCCGCGCGCCTCCCCAGCCGATTCGTTCGCACTGCCCACCGCAACCGCGCGCCAACCGCAGGTTGAATAGAAGGTATGGGGTCTGAAAAGCACGATTTCTCACAGGCCGAAGAGTCATCCGTCTCGGACCCGGTAAGTGGGATAATGGACGTTCGCGTGCAGTCAGCCGGCCCGACAGAACCGTTTCTCGGCGCGCGCGACCTCTTCGAGACCGAACACGACCTCACCCTTCCAGTACGAGTCAAAATCCGCACAGACCCCGATTCGCGCACATGGACCGCCCACTACAACGACTATCATATATTGAATATCTCCCGACAGGCCGCGACCAGCGCGATGGCTCGTCAACTCGCACTCCACGAGTACTCCCATATGCGCCGATACGAGCAATCACACCCCTCACACACCCAATCGACGAAGGAAGCGCTCTCACTTGCGCTCGCGGGCCACTCGGTCGAGCGCCACCGACTCACCCATTGCTATCAGATAGCCAATCACATGAAGGACATCTACGCCGACGACATCACCCTCTCCGTTGGACCAGCGGATAGACTGATAGCGTTTCTCGAATCAAGCCTCGCAAGCGCGCTCGCAAATCGGCCAGTGGACCCCCCTTCGTGGACGCGCCTCACACCGGCGGCGGACCCAGAAATCACGGCGGTCAACGCGGCGTTCGCGCTCGCGCTCGCAGAACGCCACGACTGTATCGACACCGACCATCCGCTCTATGACCTCGCCCACGCCGCCGCAGACGACGCCTCGGGAATCGACCTCGCGGCGTTCAAACACCGATTTCGCACTCTCACTACGGACCCGAGCGAGAGTCAGTATCGAAAGGCGCTCGTGGAAGCGACCCGCGAGTACGCGATTCTGACGAGTTACGCCGCCGACTGAACCGAGAGTCTCACTGTCTGGATGGCCGGCCCCCATCAGTCGTCTCGTTCGCTTCGACCGCCGTCCCTGCCGGGAACGCCCGCGTCGGAACAGGAGTTGGCGTCGCAGTCGGCGTCTGAGCGTTCGTCGTTTGTGGGGTTGTCGAACCGGCTGTCTGTGCGGTCGTGGTCGGCGTCTCGGTCGTGACTGGCGTCGCTGCGGTCGCCGGTGTCTCGTGTTCTACCGTCGCGGTGAGGGTCCCGCCGACGCCAGCACTGCCGCCCGGCGGGCCTGCCTCGCCGACTGGGCTATCACTCGTATCGAGAGCACCCATCACGAGCGGATAGGCAACCACGCCGATGACGACCACGAGAGCGAGCGCCAACGCGACCGTCGCACCCGTTCTGACGGTCCTCTCTGACACCGCAGTCCGAATTCGGTGGCGAAACGTTCGAGAATCGGTCTGCTCAGGTGTGGCTGTCCCGAAACGATTGTTAGTCTCGCCGTCTTCGCGCGATTCAGCAGAGCGCGTGCCGAACAGCGGCGTCTCGTCTTCTGTATCCTCGTCAGAATCATCACCGAAGTCGAACCCGTCGTCGGTCATCAGCCCACCACCTGCGACCACTCGTACGCTGGCGAGGGGAGCCGTCTACCTAACAGCGCGGTCATCGTCTTCGTTCGGACGCGCGTCGCCTTAGTTCTCCGCGTCCGTTTCGGATTGCCACGCATAACAGAGGTTGCCG
>DASSKS010000355.1:0-4390 GCA_035690245.1 Halococcus sp.
GCACTCGCGCGCTCGCACTTCTTCAGGACCTACGAGGGCGAGGAACGCCGGTATCCCGGCGGACAGGAGGATAGATTCGAGATTCCAGACGAGGATGTGCGTGGTGCGCGCGGTGAGGAGGCCTATACCCATCTCGACGAGGATGGGTTGGTCAATCCAGAAACCCCGGTCGATGAGAGCGCCGTGCTTCTCGGGAAGACCTCTCCCCCGCGATTCTTAGAGGAGCCAAACGACATGGGCGGTCTCTCGCCCCAAAAACGCCGCGAGACCAGCGTGACGATGCGCTCGGGTGAATCGGGCGTCGTGGACACGGTGACGCTGATGCAGGGCGAAGACGGCTCGAAACTCTCGAAGGTCTCAGTACGTGACCAGCGCATTCCCGAACTCGGGGACAAATTTGCGAGTCGGCACGGTCAGAAGGGCGTCGTGGGCCACATCGCACCACAGGAGGATATGCCTTTCACCGAAGAAGGCGTTGTCCCGGACCTCATCGTCAATCCGCACGCGCTTCCTTCGCGGATGACTGTCGGCCACGTTCTCGAAATGCTTGGCGGTAAAGTCGGCTCTCTTGAAGGCCGTCGCGTGGATGGAACGGCGTTCACCGGCGAGGACGAAGAGGAACTCCGGGGTGCGCTCGAAGACCACGGCTTCGATTCGAGCGGGAAGGAAATCATGCACTCTGGCGTGACTGGCGAGAAAATCGACGCCGAAATCTTCGTGGGGACGATTTTCTATCAGAAACTCTATCACATGGTCTCGAACAAGATTCACGCCCGGTCTCGTGGGCCAGTGCAGGTCTTGACCCGCCAGCCCACGGAAGGTCGTGCCCGTGAGGGTGGGCTGCGTGTCGGCGAGATGGAACGCGATGTATTAATTGGACATGGCGCGGCGATGGCCCTGAAGGAACGGTTGCTCGACGAATCCGACCAAGAGTTCATCTACGTCTGTGGGAACTGTGGAATGAGTGCGGTCGAGAACGTCGAGCAACGCCGGGTGTACTGTCCGAACTGCGGGGAGGAGACGGACGTCCACGAAATCGAGATGAGCTATGCCTTCAAGCTCTTGCTCGATGAGATGAAGGCTCTGGGAATCGCTCCGCGACTCGAACTGATGGATGCGGTTTAAACTACTACTAACACTATGAGCACAAACGCAACACCGAAAGAAATCGGCGCAATCGACTTCGGGTTGATGAACCCGGAGGAGTACCGCGACATGAGCGCGACGAAAATCATCACTGCCGACACCTACGACGACGACGGCTATCCCATCGACATGGGGCTGATGGACCCCCGATTGGGAGTCATCGACCCCGGACTCGAATGTAGCACCTGCGGGAAGCACTCGGGGTCCTGTAATGGACACTTCGGCCACATCGAACTCGCCGCGCCCGTCATCCACGTGGGATTCACCAAACTCATTCGACGACTCCTCCGGGGAACCTGTCGGGAGTGTTCGCGCCTCCTGCTCGACGAGGGAGAAAAAGAGGAGTTCGCAACCCGTCTTCAGCGAGCGCGCGAACTCGACAACGACGTGAACGACGTGACGAAGGCCGCCATCCGGCAGGCAAGAAAGAAAGACCGGTGTCCGTACTGTGGCGAAGAACAGTACGACATCCAACACGAAAAACCGACCACGTACTACGAGGTTCAGGATGTTCTCGCCGCCGACTATCCCCAACTCATCGCGGCGGCGATGCAACCCGATGAAGACGAAGACGAACCGGGAACCTCGCCACAAGAACTCGCAGAACAGACAGGAATAGAGCTTTCGCGCGTCAACCAGATTTTAGGGGGTGAGTTCCGCCCGCGCGAGGAGAGTCGGAACGCAATCGAGCGCGCACTCGACGTTGACCTCTCCGAGGAAGACCTGAACAAGTTGATGCCCTCCGACATTCGGGACTGGTTCGAGGCCATCCCCGACGAGGACATCGAGGTACTGGGAATCAACGCCCAGCGCTCGCGGCCCGAGTGGATGGTGCTGACTGTGCTTCCTGTGCCGCCCGTCACGGCGCGGCCCTCGATTACCCTCGATAACGGTCAACGGTCGGAGGACGACCTCACTCACAAACTGGTCGATATCATCCGCATCAACCAGCGGTTCATGGAGAATCGTGAGGCCGGTGCGCCCCAGTTGATTATCGAAGACCTCTGGGAACTGCTTCAGTATCACGTTACCACATTTATGGACAACGAGATTTCTGGCACGCCGCCCGCCCGTCACCGTTCGGGTCGGCCACTCAAGACCCTCAGCCAGCGGTTGAAGGGCAAGGAGGGCCGATTCCGTGGAAGCCTGTCCGGCAAGCGGGTGAACTTCTCTGCGCGGACGGTGATTTCGCCGGACCCGACCCTCTCGCTGAACGAGGTCGGCGTTCCAGAGCGGGTCGCAAGCGAGATGACCCAGACGATGAACGTCAACGAGCGCAACATCGAGGAGGCCCGCCAGTACGTTCGGAATGGGACCGACACCCATCCGGGCGCGAACCGGGTCATTCGACCCGATGGCAAGGAGATGCGAGTCCTCGACCAAGCAAAGGAAGAACTCGCAGAGCGTATCGAACCCGGCTGGAAGGTCAGACGCCACCTCACGGACGGGGATATCGTGATATTCAACCGTCAGCCGTCGCTGCACCGAATGAGTATCATGGCTCACGAGGTGGTCGTGATGCCGTACAAGACCTTCCGGCTGAATACGGTTGTGTGTCCGCCGTACAACGCCGACTTCGACGGCGACGAGATGAATATGCACGCCCTCCAGAACGAGGAGGCGCGTGCTGAGGCGCGCGTGTTGATGCGCGTCCAAGAGCAGATTCTCTCACCGAGATTCGGCGAGAACATCATCGGCGCGATTCAAGACCACGTTTCGGGAACCTATCTCCTCACCCACGACGACCCGGACATGGGGGGACTCCCGCAGTTCAACGAGACGCAGGCGCTCGACTTGCTTCGAGCGACAAGTGTGGATGGACTGCCTGAATCGGACGGAGAGGACGAGGAGGGCAGGCGATACTGGACAGGGCAGACGATTTTCTCGGAACTCCTGCCCGACGGACTCGACCTCGAATTTACGAGTTCGACGGGTGACACGGTGGTAATCGAGGACGGCCAACTCCTCGAAGGGACTGTTGACGAGGACGCTGTCGGGGCCTTTGGCGGCGAAGTGGTCGATACCATCGTCAAACAGTACAGCGGCACGCGCGCGCGGATATTCATCAACGAGGTCGCCTCGCTGGCGATGCGCGCCATCATGCACTTCGGCTTCTCGCTTGGTATCGATGATGAGTCGATTCCCGACGAGGCGGAAGCCCAGATCGACGAGAGCATGGAAAACGCCTACGAGCGCATTGATGAACTCATTGCGACTTACGAAAACGGCGACCTCGAATCGCTGCCCGGTCGCACAGTAGACGAAACCCTCGAAATGAAGATCATGCAGACGCTCGGGAAGGCTCGGGATTCGGCGGGCGACATCGCAGAGGACCACTTCGCGCGCGACAATCCCGCAGTCATTATGGCCCAGTCGGGTGCGCGTGGCTCGATGCTCAACCTCACCCAGATGGCCGCGTGTGTGGGCCAGCAGGCAGTTCGTGGCGAGCGCATCAATCGTGGGTACGAAGACCGCACCTTGAGTCACTACAAGCCCGACGACCTCTCGGCGGAGGCGCACGGGTTCGTCGAGCACTCATACCGTGGTGGATTGACTCCCCGAGAGTTCTTCTTCCACGCGATGGGCGGTCGGGAGGGTCTCGTGGATACGGCAGTCAGAACTTCGAAATCGGGCTATCTCCAGCGCCGGCTCATCAACGCGCTCTCGGAACTCGAAACGCAGTACGATGGAACGGTGAGAGACACCTCTGACAACATCGTTCAGTTCGAGTTCGGGGAGGACAACACCAGCCCAGTAAAAGTATCCTCGGGGACCGAAAACGACATCGATGTCGATGAAATCGCAGAGCAGGTACTCGCCGCCGAGTTCGAGGACGACGGCGAAGCATTCGCCGAGCCGACAAATCTCTCGGAGCACGCAGACGACCGAGTGAGAGATGAGACCAGCGCGCCGATTGACGTACCACAGGTGAACGATGACTGAAATCACAGGAGAAGTCGAGACCGTCGTCGAGGGAACCAACCTTCCGAAACGGCTCAAAGACGAGGTGTACGAAACCATCGAGGAGCGAGACGTGACGACGGAGCAGGCGGTTTCGATTGCAGAAGCCGTCGAGACGCGCTATCTCGATACCCGCGTTGACCCGCTCGACCCCGTTGGGACGGTTTCGGCACAGTCGATTGGTGAACCCGGAACCCAGATGACCATGAACACGTTCCACTATGCAGGCGTTGCAGAAATCGACGTGACCCAGGGGTTGCCGAGGCTCATCGAACTCGTCGAT
>DASSKS010000356.1:0-2031 GCA_035690245.1 Halococcus sp.
TTGTGCGCCACCGTCACGTCATAGCCGTGCTCTGTGGCGTACTCGAACCCGAACTCCGCAATCCGCCGCGATGCCGATTCGGTGATAACCCGCGTGAGCGTCCGTACATCTTCTGTAATATCGCTTTCGATACCCGCATACACTCCCTCAGTGTTCTCGCGGACGAACACGAGGTCGGCATCGGGGTGGAGCGCTTCGACGCCGGGATACGCACGCGCCGGACGGACGTTCGCAAACGAATCGACTGCCTGCCGGAGCGGGAGGATGACGTCCGCAGCACTCTCGCCAGCCGCACCGAACAGCGTCGCCTCGGTTTCTGCGACTGCTTCGCGCGTCTGTGTGGGAAGTGCCTGACCAGTCTCCGCTTTCACGCTGTCGCCGGCCTCGTGCTCTATGAACTCGAAGTCTCCCACTTCGTCGAGCACCGCGACTGCCACCGGCACGACCTCCTGTCCGATTCCGTCGCCGGGAATCACCGTGATTTGCTCAGTCATCGAGATACGGAAGTGATGCGGCGGTTTCGGCGACCGCTTCGGAATTTGATTTCATTAGTGCGGTTGTGTCCCAGACACCATCCACGAGTGCCTTGCGCTGGGCGTCTTCGACCGTGACCCCGACTTCGTTGTCGCCATAGCGCACCGTCTCACCTTCGACATCGACCTCGATTTCACCCTCCGGGTTCGCCTCGACCCATTCCTGAATGGCGGTAACGGTTTCGTGGTCTGCGGTCACGGTCGGAATTCCGAGCGCGAGGCAGTTGCCGGCAAAGATTTCGGCGAAACTCTCGCCAATGAGCGCATCGATTCCCCAGCGCATCAGGGCTTGGGGTGCGTGTTCGCGCGAGGAGCCACAACCGAAGTTTGCGTTGACTACCATCACTGATGAATCCTGATACTCCGGTGCGTTCATCGGGTGCTCTTTTTGTTCGTCATCATCGGTGAATCGTTGGTCGAAGAAGGCGAACTCTCCCAATCCATCGAAGGTGATGACCTTCAAAAAACGCGCGGGGATGACTTGGTCGGTGTCGATGTCATTCCCTCGAATGGGAATCCCAGTCCCCGAAACGTGCTCGACAGTCTCGACTGTTGGTTCGGTGCTCATTGGACCGCCACCTCCGGCAGTTCGCGGACATCGGTGACTTCACCTGCGACTGCCGCCGCAGCGACCATCACCGGACTCATGAGGACTGTACGGCCCTCCTTTGAGCCTTGCCGACCGACGAAGTTCCGGTTCGACGAACTCGCACACGCTTCGTCGCCCTCTAGTTGGTCTTCGTTCATCCCGAGACACATCGAACAGCCAGCACCGCGCCAGTCGAAGCCCGCCTCGGTGAAGATGTCGTCGAGTCCTTCGTCTTCGGCGGCGGCTTTCACCCGCTGACTGCCCGGAACGACCATCGCTCGCACACTCGGATCGACCTCTCGACCCTGAACGACTTCGGCAGCGTCTCGAAGGTCCGACAGGCGGGCGTTCGTACACGAACCTAAAAAGGCAACATCGACATCGTAGCCCTGCATGGTATCGCCGGATGAGACGCCCATATGCTCCTGTGCGCGCTGGGCGGTGTCCTGTTTGTCCCCAGGGAGATTTTCGGGCGCGGGAATCGACTCGGAGATGCCAATACCCTGTCCGGGCGTCGTACCCCACGTCACGACGGGTTCGATGTCATCGCCGGCAATCGTCACGACATCGTCGTATTCCGCGTCAGAATCTGATGTGATTGATTCCCAGTACTCTTTGTACTGCTCGAATTTTTCTGGTTCGCCCTCAAAGGCATCAGTCTCGCGGAGCCAGTCATAGGTGGTTTCGTCGGGATTGACGTAGCCTGCGCGCGCGCCACCGTCGATTGACATATTGCAGCTGCTCATCCGGCCTTCCATGCCCCACGACGCGATGGCCTTCCCTCCATACTCATAGACGTAGCCGACGCCACCATCGACGCCGAGACGGCGGATAATCGTGAGAATCACGTCTTTGGCTCCCACGTGAGCACCGAGTTCACCAGTAACCTCGATTTTCCTGACCCGTTTT
>DASSKS010000357.1:0-5462 GCA_035690245.1 Halococcus sp.
CGCGGTCACGAACGACGATATCGGACGGTGGGTCGAACTGGGATTTGACTTCGTTATCGTTGGTGTCGACGCGAATTATCTCGCCCGCAGCGCGAGAGAGGCGAAGGACACGTACGAAAATGCTATCGAACGACGGAATCAGGAGTAGCACCAGTCTCGGGGGACGGTACCAAGTAGTGAAATATCGCCGAGTGGTCGCTGTTTTTTTCAGGCGATTATGGAAATGGGGAGAGATACGAGGATGATTTCTGTACGATCTACCAGTATCTCACCCAATTTTTTATTCTGATATTTCAGAAATCGGTATATTGCAGAGGAGTGGTCGTTCCGTCGAGTCGTATTGCCTTGTGGCATTGGTTTGTTTCACTTCTTCAACTGTTGAAAAGTGCGGTACGAAGCTTGCTTCGTATGCTCCGGCGGGGATTTGAACCCCGGTCATTGCCGTGAGAGGGCAATCAGAAACAGGGATTGTCAGAGACGGTCTGGTTAGCATCTGTTCAGTGTTCTCAGTACACTCGGAACGTTTCCAAGTAGTCCTCAATCACTCCCTGTTCCTCAGCCGTGATGCCGAACATCTCGTACACCGCGTCATTAACCGTTTCTTCCAACTCATCAAGATCGGTTTTAGCCACAGTCGCCTCATCCGAGCGCAGGGCCTCCAACAACGTCTCAACATCCTGGTCGCCACGCGGAATCGGAATCGTCGTTGCCCCACCGCTTTTTGCGTTCCGACCGTTGACAGCCTCACGTACGTATGTCGCTCGGCGTTTTCTCGTGTCCCGATCAGCAGCGTACATCGCCGCGTCAGTGATCACGTCCGAGCGGCCAGCCCGCACCGTGAATTCATCATCTTCGTCCCCCTGTACCTCGGCAGTCACCGGATACCGGCGTGTCTGCCACTCGTATGTAATGTAATCTAACTCGCCATCATACTCGCCGAGGTACGCTTCAGGGAACCGCCCGGTCTTACTCTCCGTATCCAGCGCTGTCGTAATCGTTGAGATGAGGTTCCGAATCTCGGCACGGTCGTCATCGTCACCCCATGCAATCGGGAGTGGGGTCAGATAGTTCGTGGTGTACTTGTAGTACCCATCTACTTTCAGTGCCGTGTAGTGCTTGAGGTAGAAGTCCAACACGTTCGAGTTCAACAGCGCGGCGAATACCGCTGTCCGATCTTTGAACTCGTCTTCAAGTTGGACACCGTATGCAGCCTTGAAATACCACGTTCCGATGTCATCGACCATAAATGTCGCTTCCGCGGCGATTTCAGGACAGATGAGTTTCGGATCTTCGAACCGCGCCATGCTCTTCGGATACCCGAACCCGTACCAGTCATCCCGGCCTTCGAACCGCCCACCTTCACGACTCTCTAGCGTGTCCCGGTACTCCGTCAGATACGCCCACGTCAACGGTAACTCGTCTTCCAACCGCTCCTGGTCAATGAGATTCGACGTGAGATTGCTCTCGTCGTCGCGCTCAAGCGTGTACGGCACGATAGCGTGCTCTCCAGACCAGTCCCCGCGCCATCGATTGATGTCACGGCCCTGCAGCCATGGGCGAAGCGTATCCGTCTCGATTTCGTACTCGCGGTCCTCCCCTTTCGGGATGACTGTCACCGTGTCACCAGTGTCACCAGCGGAGATTCGGTCAGCGTCAACCGGCGTAACGAGGAACACCCTGTTCGCACTGGTTTGCGTTCCAGCGAACACAGAGTCCGTCACGTTGCCCACGGTCGCGTCACTCGTCGTCTCCATCCTGTGAATAATATTCAGCTCTTCTGGCGGCATCAACGACCAGTACCCGTCGTCCAAGTCACCCTGCGGGTAGTCGAACACGTTGATGAAACCATCCTCATAGCCGGGGTCGTCACGGTGGTTACGGACTGCTTCGATGATTGCCGTGTCGAGATCGCGGTTCGTCGGTGCTTTCGTATCGCCCTTAACTCGGACACACCGGATCTCGTTCGCTTCGCGCGCGTCCGGGTCGCTTTCGTCTTCGAGAATCACGATTGCCGGGTAGTTCTTCGCATCCTCGAACACGCCTGAGTCACGGAAATCGTACACTTCCTCGATACGGGCCTCATTGAGTAAGACACGCCGCAGGCCTTCACCGTAGTCGGTAACCATGAACTGGTTTGGCGTGATGAACCCGAGTCGTCCGGTGTCTTCGCGTAGCCAGTTGAGACCGCGCTCGTAGAACGGGCAGTAAATATCGTAGTTCCCGGTCGTCGAGTCGTACAACTGGTCCATCATCTCTTTTTGCCTGTCCGGCAGGTTCTGCGTACGGACGTATGGTGGGTTCCCCACGACGTAGTCATACTCCATGTAGTTCTTCACGACAAGCGCGAGCACCGTATCTTCGAACATCTTAAACAACCGCCTGTCGTTGTGTTCCTCCTTGAGGTAGCGGACATTCTCCAGCATATCGTCCACGTACGGCGCGAAGAACTCCTCAACACCAGAGTAGTCTTGCTGTGTGTGGTGGTTGATGCGCTCCTCAAGCCCACTCTGGTACGTCCAGTCGAAGTCCCCACCGAACTTCTCAGCGAGCGTCATATGGTCTTTCACCGTGTCCAGTACGCCCTGCAATGCGGCGAAGTACTCCCCAAAGTTCGACACCCGAGTCTCCAACTGAATCGTGTCGAACAGCGGCATCCGCACTCGCCGTACGAGGAACCCGTCTTCCGTCTCGGATACTTCATTCTCGTCCACTTCAACGGGGAGGGGCACGGGAATCCGCACATCCTGCTCGTCCTCAGTCATTGCATTGAACGTCAACTGGCGGCTGGTATCGTCCCCGATATCGATACCGGTTAGCTCCCGCTCGTTCCGGAGGGTGTCTGTCCGATAAATCGGGAGACGGCGAATCGTGAAGTCCGGGTTCGACTGCTTTGCCTTTCGATAGGCGGGAAGAATAGCAACGACAAACCGGATCTGCGCCATGAGCACTGCGAACGGGTGAATGTCGAGTCCAACGATTCGTGGCCGCGTACACAAGTCACGGAGGTGTTCTTCCCAGTCCGGGTCGTTGTTGTACCGTTCGACGTCTTCGATGTACCGTTCGACCCCTTCGACGAGGAATGTCCCGGATCCACAGGACGGGTCAATCAGGCGTTTGTTCGATACGCCACGGTCATACCCGACTCCATCCATGATGTAGTCGATGACCGGTTGTGGAGTGTAGAATTCCCCAAGTGCTTTCCGGGTTTCCGGGTCGAAGTACCGCTGATAGAGATCGCCGAGTAAGTCGCCTTCGACGTCGCTGAAATCGAATCGGAGGACAGTAACAAACACTTCTGCGACAGATCGGCTGAATCGGTCACGAGTGGCTTCGCTGATGCGTTCGACTTCGCCGGTGCCGCGCGCGACAGCTTCGAACTGGTTCGCCCCCGTCGCGTGCCCGCGAGAGAGTTGCTCTGTGTAGCCGTCCGTCCACCAGACGAAGATATCGTCTTGGAACAGGCCCTCCACAAGCTGGCCCTGCATATCGTCGATAAGGTTGTCCGCGGCGACCGGGAACGCATCCAAGTTGATGCTCGTCCCGAACCCCTGGAGGGCCTGGAAGTAGTCATCCATTCCATTGTACCCAGTCCCGGCGAAGAAGTCGTGGTCTTCGGTGGCTTTCGCCAAGAGCAAGCGGGCGAGGAGCGCGTGTCCACTTTCCACGCAAAACATGAAGTCGCGGAGTGACTGTTTCCCGCTGATGAACGGCTGCCAAGAACTGGGGATTTCTTCGGGTTCACTGGCGTATGTAGCCTCCCAGAAGTCGTATGCGCCTTTGACGAACTTCGCCTCGCGGTCATCCCGGAATTCTTGGAGAAGGTCCATCATGCCCGTCACGAGATCAGCGAACGGGCTTCCTTCCTCTAACCGGAAGGTGTCGAAGAAGTGTTCTTGCCCGAGTTTGGCCTGCTCGTCAAGCGGGATGGGGTTCAATTCGGACAAGAAACGGTTCACGTGATCGGGATTTGTGAGGTCGAACTCGCGTTTTCGAATGGTGCTGTAGAGGTTTCTTGCTTCGGCATCCGTGATTTCACTGAGTGCTTTCGGGGAAATGACGAAGTCCTGGTCAGCGGTGTATACGCGGAGTGTGACGCCATTCGTCAGGACGCCGTAGTTCGCCCGGAGCTCCTCCATGTAGTGGAAGAGTTGGTCTTCGTGCCCGCTGAGATCCCGACTTGGTTTCTTGAATTCGTAGACACCAGTTACGGACTCGTTGGTATCGAGCGTAATGTAGTCCGGACGACGGCGGTCGGGAAGCGTGAATTCACTTCGAATGTCAGTTCCAGCGCCATCATATCCAAGAACGTCGTAGAACCCAGATTCAAGGAAGAGGTTCTCGACATCTCGTTCGCTCATGTCGTCCGAGATTCGCTCATCAATAGTATGGAAAGTATCGAGAAGAGCCGACGGTGATGTCATACACTCTCTTTTAGTAACAGCATTATAAACCTCTAGAAAAATGGGGTGACGGGCGCATTCTTAGCGTTCCGACATTTCGGTAAGCCCTGTAACGTACTTATCCAGTTGATCGACGGGTGGAGAGCCAGCGTCGAATCTTAGCTGTCGGGCCGTATCGGCCGCCGTGAAGTGTAGTATGGCAGAAACCGAGCGTGTGGGGTCGTCACGCTGAAGCGCGGCAGCGTACGCCTCCAGCTGCGGACGGTACTGCCGACAGAGCTCCGGAATATTCACGTCAGGGTCGGTGACCCGGTTAGTTTTGTAGTCCAAGATATGGTAGGTATCGTCGGTCGTCAGCAGTAGGTCGATTTCACCGACGATCATTGTCTCACCAACCCGAAGTCGAACGGGAAGCTCACGGCGGACGGTCCCACTCGAACACTGGTCGATAAACGCCTCTTGGATGTTGACCCCTCGCTCAATATGTGCATCGAGATACTCTCTCTCCCGATTGTTGAACTCAAGACCTTCGCTTGCGATTACTCGGTCGGTAATCGATCGACGTTCCGCCGTCGAATCGTACGGTCCGAACTCACACACGCGATGGACGACAGTTCCAAGTGTCGTTCCCCGGACGGAATCACTGTCACCAGGGGGACTCAGCAGCGAACCAGATTCTTTGCGATACCACGACGGTAATTCGAACCCGCCAGCTTCGATCAATGCCTGATCGAGTTCGTTGACGAAGGTCGTCGCGGTGACCCGACGTGGACGTGACGGACCAGCCAGTGTTGAAGGAAGTTCGAGAGAGCGTTCGACCGGCTCTGAATCGCTTCCTGGCACATCACCGTACTTGATTGGGGTCGGCGGGATTCTGACCGTGTACTCACCGGCAGCTTCGACTGGTGAAGCGGCCGAGTCGTTGATTTGCATTTGCTCGAACACATTCGTGCCGGTACCGAACAGCGCGGGCTGTACCCAGTCTCGCCAGCTACTCGCTTCGTCGTGTTCGGCTGGCGACTCGAACTGAGGTGTCGGCTCACCGTCCGAGTAATCCATCTC
>DASSKS010000358.1:0-5994 GCA_035690245.1 Halococcus sp.
AGTTCAAATTCCCGGAGTTCCCTCGTGCGGCGCAAAACACAACAAAAATGCTAGTAGTATATTCGCCTCAGTCGCCGTGGTCGGCCACCGAAAGACGTTCGCTATTGTCCGTCGGCGCACCATTAACCAATTCGTAAAAACCGACCACCAACGACGGCACGACAATCATGAAAATGTGTTCTTCGATAGGAATTCCCAAAAATTCGGCCCCCGTCCGCAATCGAATCTCGAACACGCCGACTTCGAGGGTGTACCAATCCCAGACGTAGGCGAGCGGATAGAGCGCGAGAATAGTTTTAGCGGCCCGACCGACCGAACCAGTATAGCGCAGTAGTGACAGCGCGAACGCGCCGAAGACCACCTCGGTCACGAGATACGTGTATTTTCCGAACACACCGATGTCCGGCATCGTTCGTCGAGTGAGTCGCATAGACCGATTACTCCGGGTTCGTTGAACAAAGTGTTGATTAGCCCCGCCGTCGAAGTGCGTGGCGTGAGTACGATGGACATCGCCGATATCGCAACCACGGACCACGCCGAGGTGAACGCCGACGAGCGACTCGGGAAAGTGCGGCCGGTTTTCGAGGACAACACCCCCCGAGGCATCATCGTCACCAATGACGGCGAGTATGCCGGCGTGATAACCCAGCGCTCGCTGATGCAATCACACGTCGAGGATTCGACGAAAGTGAACGCGCTGATGGATTCTGCCCCGCAGGTCGAGCGCACGGCGGATGTCAGAGAGGTCGCCCGAATGCTCGTCGAAGGCAACACGAAGGTCGCGCCGGTGTTCGAGAACGGCGAACTCTGGGGCATCGTCACCGCCGACGCCATCCTCGATGCCGTCCTCGAACACTTAGATGCGCTCGTGGTAGAGCAGATCCATACTGACGAGGTAATTACGGTGTCAGAAGATTCCCGTGTCGGCAAAGCCATCAACCTCCTGCGCGAACACGGTATCTCCAGACTCCCGGTCGAGAACGAAGCGGGCTACATCACAGGAGTCGTCACGACCCACGACCTCGTGGATTTCGTGGTCAGAAATATGGACCAACAGACCGAGGGCGACCGCTCTGGCGACACCGACAGAATGCTCGACATTCCGGTCTATGATTTGATGAGTTCTCCCGTTGAGACGGTCTCCTACGACGAATCCGTGCGCGAGGCCGTCTCGCGGCTGCTCGACAACGATTATAATGGACTCGTCGTCACGCCGCCTAACGATGACCGGGTGATTGCAGGTGTGCTCACCAAGACCGATGTACTCCGCGCGCTCACCTACACCGAAGAGGACCACATGGACGTCCAAATCACGAACATCGACCTGCTCGACACCATCACCCGCGAGGACATCCGCGACTCGGTCGCAGAGGTCGCCGGCAAGTTCCAGGAGATGCAGGTCCAACACGCCCACGTGCGCTTTCACAAACACAAAGAAAAGCTCCGGGGCACGCCCTTGATTCAGGCCCAGATTCGACTCCGAACGAATCAGGGACAGGTCGCCGGCACCGGCGAGGGCTACGGCGCGGAGAGTGCCTTCCGGGTCGCCCTCGACAAACTCGAACGCAATGTACTAGAGCGAAAGGGCATCCGCTCGGACGAAGAGCGCCGGGGCCAACTCCTCCGCAAACTCAACGAACTGTAACCGTTCCGCCATACCCAAGGACGTTACGTGATTCAGCGTCCTTCAGCTCTCGTCAATGCAAGAATTATTCGATTTCTACTACTACTGAACCATGTTTCGATTTTCGAACCATTCGGCGAAATCGGAAAGAACGACCCATTATTGATCTATTTCGTTTATATCTGAACTACAAATAATAGCAATTCAGGTTTAAAAATCCCTGACTTATCCGAATGGGCCGCCGCCCATACCACCCATTCCGCCACCGCCGCCCTCTTCCATGCGCTTCATCATCCGCTGCATATCGGCGTCACCCATCCCCTGGAACTCCTTTAGGGTGCGCTCCATCATCCGGTGTTGTTCTAAGAGTTCGCGGACGCGCTCCTCTGGCTGGCCGCTTCCGCGGGCGACCCGTCTGACTCGATTCGCGCCGATAGACCGTGGATTTTCGAGTTCGTCGTCGGTCATCGAGTCCATGATGATGTCGAAACTCCACATCCGGTCCTGTGTCACGTCCATCGCGTCGTTGGGGAGTTGGTCCTTGAGACCACCTCCGAGACCGGGAATCATATCCAATACCTGGTCCAACGGACCCATCTTGTTCATCGCGTCCATCTGGTGGCGCATATCGTTCAGCGTGAACTGCCCGGAGAGGATGTCCTCTGGGTCCCAGTCGTCGTCCTCGTCGGTGTCCGCCATCGCGCGCTCGACGCGCTCTGCGAGCTGTTTGAGGTCACCCATCCCCAGTAATCGGGAGATGAATCCGTTGGGTTCGAAGCGCTCGACATCACTGACCGTTTCACCAGTCCCCAAAAACGCAATCGAGGAGTCGGTTTCGTTCACCGCAGTCAGCGCACCGCCACCCTTCGCAGTCCCATCGAGTTTCGTTATCACCACGCCATCGACGCCGATGGCGTCCTCGAAGCGTCGTGCTTGGTCTTTCGCGCCCTGTCCGATGGCCGCGTCCATCACGAGCAGGCTGCGGTCCGGGTTCACGACCGAATCGATGGCCTCGATTTCGTCAATCAAATCCTCTTCGAGTGCGTGCCGACCCGCCGTGTCAACGATACGGACTTCTGCCTCCTCGGTTGCCGCTAACCCCTCGCGGGCGATTTCGACCGGGTCATCGTTGTTGGGGTCGCCATAGAAGGTGACTTCTGCGCGCTCTGCCATCTCCTTCGATTGGTCGTATGCGCCCGGCCGGAACGTGTCTGTCTGAATCACGGCGGGGCGAAGCCCTTTCTTCGAGAACCACCACGCCATCTTCGCCGCGGTCGTGGTCTTTCCTGACCCTTGAAGACCCGCCAGCAGGATGGTCTGAGATTCGAGCGGCAATTCCGTACTATCACCAACGAGGTCAACCATCTCCTCGTAGACGATGCGGAGGACGAAATCGCGCGCCGTCGTTCCTCCCGGCGGCTCCTCTTCGAGCGCGCGTCGTTTGATGTTGTCAGAGAGGTCCATCACGAGGTCGATTTCGACATCGGCTTGAATCAGCGAGCGCTGAATCTCCCTGACGACTTCCTCGACATCCTCTTGGCTGAGGCGCGTCTTTCCTTGGAGTCTGTTGAGCGTTCCCCGAAGGGAACTCCCGAGGTCGTCGAGTACCATTTGCCGAATCTACGCCGTGTGGCTGTTAAAGGCTTATCCGTCCCACTTTTTTCTACGTCGGGTTGACTCATGGTTCGAAACGGCGAAGCCGTTTCGTCATCACGAAAGGCGCTTCGCGCCTTTCGAACGACTTCGTTCGCCAACCACTCCTTGAAAAACCTGGACTAAAAAGGCCGCTCACTCGCCTGCGGCTCGTTCGCGGTACAACTACTGACCATCCGCCACCCCCTCCCCAGCCGATTCGTTCGCCCCTCCGGTCGCTCACTCATCCCTCGCACGAGTCGGTGCCTTCGGCACGCTCCCGCGCGCCGTCCGCGCCGTCCAGTACCGATAATTGTTGTTATCGAATAATTCCAGCAAACCACAACACTGCGACCGTCGCGCCGACACCAATCAAGAGCAGCAGGTAGTTCGCGGGCGCGTTCGACGCATAGAACAACGACAGCGAGTAGCGTTTCGGGGACAGCGGCCAAAACGGCGCGATACCCATCGGCGTCAGGACATCGGCGAGCAGGTGGGAAATGACCACCAACACCCCGAGGAAAAACCCGAACCCACCGAGCATTCGGGAACTGAACGCGGTCAGTTCGCTTCCAAGAATCCATCCGCCTGCGCCGCAGACGAGACCGAAGAAAACGGCAAACAAAAACGTGTGCGTCGGACCACGGTGGGCGAGAAACGGAATTTTCATATCGAGGTCGGGAACCATCGCCAGCCAGACCAACACGACCAATCCGGCGGCTGCAAGCGTGGGCCGGCCAGCCGAAAGCACCAGATAGCCCACCGGCGCATAGAGAAGGAGACAGACGCCGGTGTGGCCGTGGCGATACACCCTTTCCTACCTACGCTTCTTCACCGAGCAACCGCTCGACGAGCACGTCGGGGTCGAACCGCTCTAAGTCGTCGTAGCCCTGTCCGGTACCCAAAAAGAGAATTGGCTTGCCGGTGACGTGGGCAATCGAGATGGCCGCCCCACCCTGTGAATCGGCGTCCGCTTTCGCCAGTATCGCCCCGTCGATTGTGGCCGCATCGTCGAACTCGCGCGCACGATTGGTGGCGTCTTGGCCTGCGACGGCCTCATCCACGAACAGAGTCATATCGGGGTCAACCACGCGGTCGATTTTTGCCAACTGGGCCATCAAATCGTTCGAGGTGTGCAGTCGGCCTGCTGTATCCCCGAGCACCACGTCGATGTCGTGGGCTTCTGCGTACTCGACGCCGTCGTAGAGCACCGCCGCCGGGTCAGAACCCTGCTCGTGGGCGATGAGCTTCTTCTCCAATCGTTCTGCGTGTTCGCCCAACTGCTGGTTCGCACCGGCACGATAGGTGTCGCCGTTTGCGAGCACGGTCGAAAGCCCGCGTTCTTCGAAATACCGTGCGAGCTTTGCGATAGTAGTAGTCTTCCCGACGCCGTTCACCCCCGTAAAAACGATGGTCACGGGCTTTTCGGCCTCCCCAATCCGTCCATCGAAGTCAAACTGGCCGACGCTGATGACTTCACGAAGGGATTCAGCGAGTGCCTCCTCAACGACCGTACCGGTAGTCTTCACTTGGGCGCGCGTCGCGCCGGTGAGTTCTTCGCGCAGACGGTCGAGAATCGCCTCGGTGACGCTCATCTCGACATCGCTTTCGAGCAGCGCCATCTCCAGTTCGAACAGTGGATTCTCTAGTTCTGCTTCCTCGATGAGCGACTGGCCGGTGGCGAACAGTTTCGCGCGCGTTCCGAAGCCGAGTTTCTGTTCGGATTCGTCTTCTTCCGGGTCTGTATCCGCAGACGGACGGCGCAACCCGGTTCTGTCAGCCGTAGATTCACCCGTTTCGGTGTCCGATTCTGCCGCCTCGGGTTCTGCGGATTCTGCGGGTTCGACTGTGGTGGTCGTCTCCTCACTGGTCCCTACGGATTCGGTTTCGGGCGCGTTTGCTTCGGCCGGTTCTGTTTCTGCGTCCACCTCGGCTTCGGTCTCTACTTCTTGTGCTACTGGCTCGTCCTCCTCGATGTCGGCATCCTCGACAGCAGCATCGGCATCAGCGGCAGCTTCCTCGATTTCGTCCTCGGCATCGCGCCGGAAGCTATCGAGTCGGTTTTTGAGTCCGTCGAACATCGCCTACTCGTCGTCCGTGTCCTGCCCCATCCCGCCCATCTGGCCCTGAAGCTGTTGCATCTGCTGTTGTTGGAGCTGTTGGGCCTGCTGTTCTAGCTGGTCGCGCTCTGCTTCGACCTCGCCGATTTCCTCGCGCACCTCTGCAATACGGTCATCGAGCGCGTCGCGTTTGCGTTCTAAGGTTTCGATTGCACCCTCCTCATCGCGTTCTGCGGAATAGCCACCACCGAGACTCACGACCGTTTCATCGACGTTCTGGACCTCCGCGCGCACGTAGGCATCGCCACCCAGTGGTACTTGCACCATCGAGCCGCTTTCGAGCGATTCGAGTGCTTCCGTGGCCTCGTCAATTTCACGCTGTTCGTCGCGGAACTCCTCGATCTCTTGCTCCATCGCCTCCTTTTGCTGTTCGAGCACCTGCAACTCCTGTGAGAGCTGTTCGAGTTGGCCCCCACCGCCGCCACCGAGACTCATCGGTCGCCTCCTGCGTGCTCTCCGAATCGATTCTCGCATCCAGCTACGAACGTGTCCATACCGGTACTGGGTGAGCGTGTCGGAAGTATGTTGTCCTATTCGATGTAGCCGAGCGCGTCCTCGATACGCCCGAGTTCCGGCCCTGTCGTGTCCTCTCCAGCGACATACCCCTGTGAATTGGCG
>DASSKS010000359.1:0-2511 GCA_035690245.1 Halococcus sp.
TCGTTCTCGTGACAGACGGAATGAAAGCGAGACAGCGCGTCGCTATCGTGTGTCCGAAGGTGAAAGGTCCACTCGTCTGCGGTGCCGGTTGCGCTCTCGACCATCACGTCGTGTTCTATGAGCGCGCCGAGGAACCCATCGACACTGTCGTGCCATTCGATCTGATAGAGCGTGCTGTCCACGGCGCTGTCGAGTCCGGTCAGCGATTTCACCCGGGAGTCCGCACGTACCTCGTTTTCGAACTCCCGGAGGTCGCCGTCGCTCGCCCAGAAATATGGGATGAGTCCATCGTCAACCGGAACGAACTGCGTCAACTCGATGCTGATTCCTGCCTCCATCGCCAGAATCTCCCCGAGTTCGAACGCATCACTCGGAATGGATATGGTTGCTGTAACGGTCATTCTGCCGCCCCGGCGACCCGTTCGTCGAGTCCCGCCGCGAGCAGTCGTCGCCCGATAACGATGAGTCCGTTACCGACGCCCTCGCTCCAGATTGCGGTCTCCTCGCCGCCATTCTGACCCGTGAGCGTACTCAACAGCAGCGTTTCGCGGTCAACCATCAACAGTCGTCCGATGGCCGTGTCCTCGTCGTCTCCAGTGGGCTGGAGCCATTCGAGTCCTGATTCGAACACACGGGCGTTCGGGAGTTCGTCCGTGACCTGTTCGTGTGAGGAATCAGCCAGTGTTCCGATGTATATCGACACGCCCTCCTCCGAGACCGCCGCCAATCGGTCGAGCATCCGCTCTGAGATGCGGCCCTCCTTGTCGATGACGAGCACGATTTCGTCCTCGGCGGCGTCGATGAACCCGTTGGCGCGGTTCGTGATGGCGTTCGCGCCGGTGGTCGTCCAGACGCTGGTTTCTGCGTTTTGTGGGCCGTCGTCCACCGAATCGAGGTCTGAGAGCGTTTCACCTAGCATCTCGAAACGGTCATCGAAGCGCTCGCGGAGCAACGAGACGGCGTCCTCGGTCGAGACTGCCCTGAACTGTTTGGGATTCGAGCGCTGGACATCGACCAATCCATACTCGCGCAACTGCTCGACCGCGTCATACACTCGGGTTCTGGGTACGTCTGCGACCTCACTCACGTCCTTTGCGGTCCCCCGCCCGGCGCGTGTCAGCGCGACGAACGTCTCCGCCTCGTACTTCTTGAGACCGAGTTCACCCAAGATGTCGGCGGCGTTCGTCTGTGCGATGTCGTTATTCATTAAAACTCACCGTCGATGTTCACTCACACGGTGATAGACGAGCCAACCACATAGTCTCCTAGGGTTGTAACCACTGATGAAACAACACCCCATGCAACCATACATTTCATGGGACGACCGCTCACCGCGTCATTCGTTTTCCGGGTGCGACGATTCACCCATCCGTTCACAACATCTCTCACAGGGTGTTACTCGGAAATTCACAAAACCATCAAGTAGGTCGGCCCGATAGGGTATATGTTCACGGCGCGAACCGGGTTGATTCGCGCCGCCTGCTCAGCCATGAAACGAGCACCGGAAAACACACGTACTGAAACGAAGGACGACCGACACAGAAACGGTTGTCGCCACCGGCGTTCGTCCGCGCGGTGTCGAGAACAACCGATGAGGGGAGAACATGACTGACGACACACCGGAACGCAAACGGAGCCAAGCCGTGTCCCTGTTCTGTGAGTTGGGACTGACCGAGTACGAGGCGCGGGTGTATGTGGCGCTGTTGCGACTCGGAACCGGAACGGCGCGCGAAATCGCAGAAATCGCAGGCGTGCCCCGAACCCGCATCTACGACGCGACCGACCGGCTCACAGAGCGCGGGTTCGTGGATGTCCAGCGCGCCTCACCCAAAATGTTCCGGCCAGCCTCGCGCGAGACGGCCCTGCGGAAGCTCCAACTCGACCACGAGACGACGCTCGGTCAGTTGTCAGAAGCGCTCTCGAACCTCGAACCCGCGACGGAACGACACGAGCAGACGGGCGTCTGGTCGGTCACCGGTCGTGAAACTGTCACCGAGCGCGTCCTCGAATTCATCGCCGAAGCCGACGAAGAAGTCGTCTATATGGGGCGCGAGGAACTGCTGACCGGGGAAGTCGTAGAGGCACTCGCGGCGGCGGACGAGCGTGGCGCGGACATTCGTATCGGAAGCGTCTCGCCCGTGACGCGGGACCGCATCAAAACCGAAATTCCGAGCGCAGAACCGTTCGAGACGCTGTGGGACTTCGCGGCGACGCCAGCGGGACGACTGGTGATGATCGACCGCGAGACGATTCTCGTGAGCGCGTTTACCGACGGCGGCACGCCCAAAGAAACCGCCATTTGGGGCGGTGGCGAACGCAATAGTTTGGTCGTCGTCCTGAAGGCCATCTTCACGTGGCAACTCGACCACCCCGAGATAGACGCCGACGAATAACACGGTTTGTAGTGATTCTGTCACTCAAAAAATCACAAAAAGCTCAAATACGACGGCTGTGTATGCATGAATAGCGTGAAAAACCCGTATTCTACTGGCCGTTGTACGTGCGGGTGTT